>SHOH01000186.1 GCA_004294845.1 Anaerolineaceae bacterium | reverse complement strand
TCTATACTATACTGCGTTATGACAGAATGCAGCAATGTTTTCAATTGGTATATCACATACAGAACCAAATCTGCGGTGATCATCTCTTCTGTGTCCACCCATGCCTACGCTGCCCATAGCGTCATATCCGCCGCCTCTGCCTTTGCTATCAAAGTCTCCGCAGATATTTTCTGCAAGTGGATTTGATGGAGCTGTACCTTGTTCAGTAATTAATCTAACAAAACAGGCATTAACCGACAGTACTACACCAGTAAAACCGCATCCGGACGCCCCACCGCTGGTAGTAAAGATGGTAACTGTCTCGCCAATAAATTCGCATATGTGTCTTGCTAGGCTTAGGTTACAACTTCCGTTATTACATCCGCCATTTAAGAATGCCATATATTACCTCCTACATTATATTTGATTTTCTCCATCCACAATTATCTAGATGTGATACTATATAGTATGAAAAATAATTATCTTTTGTGACATTTTATGACACAATAAATTAAAAAATATCGAATTATAACAATATACGACTAAGGAATATATTGAATACTATGACTAAGAAAATAATTATCTCTAATATAGAAATTGAAATAAATAGAAAGAATATAAAAAATATGTATCTGAAGATTTCAGGTCATGACGGTAAAGTGCATATTTCAGCCCCTCTAAGAACGAAAGACGAGGCAATTATAAAATTTGTCGAAAGTAAAATACATTGGATTGAGAAACAAAAGAGCAAATTTGAAATGAGCTATATTCAAAATCAAATTAATTATATTGATGGTGAAACCCACTATGTATGGGGAGAACCATATGTTTTAAAAATTATTAATGGTTCTAAAGGCAGAATAGATATTATAGATAATAAATTAATCTTAACTACAGATAATGATAATACTACCCAAATGCGCGAGAAGATTCTTATGGATTGGTACCGAAAGCAACTTAAGATTAAACTTCCATATCTGTTTGACAAGTGGGAGAGTATCATTGGTGTCAAGGCTAAGGCAGTAACAATAAGAAACATGAAAAGCAGATGGGGATCTTGTAATACTAGGGACAAACGAATAAGCATTAATTTACAGCTGGTCAAGAAACCAGTAATATGTCTTGAATATGTTATTGTGCACGAGCTTGTACATATTCTTGAGAGTAGCCATAATGCCGTATTTAAAAAATATATGGATGAATTTTTACCCAATTGGCGTGACATAAAACGGTACCTCATTTAGGACTTGCTGTACATCGATATTTAAGTAACATGCAAAGTTGTAGGCCATTTTCAGATTAAAGATGAATGGCTTTTTTTCTGTTTCAAAATAGAGAACAAATAAATATCTGACAGTAAATAATAATGTATATAATTAAATAAAAATTGCTTTGAAATAACTGAATAAAAACTTAAAATGTGCTATAATACAAATAGCGCTGTAAATTAACACTCAAATCAGAGCTTCTTATTAAATCTATTAAGAACATTTCAGTACTTCATTAATCCACTGAAAATAATTTTGTAAAGAAAAGTAACTCGAAAATTATTAATTTTGGTAAGCCGGAAAAATTCGGTTTTATCAAACATGTTATTAATTACGCCAAAAATATAATAAGGAAAGGATGATAGAATGCATTGTAGTATTAATCAAGGAGGACGATGGGAAAGATTCTGTAAGTCCATTTATCAAAGGGTTGACCTATATGCAGAGGCAAGAAAAGCAAGAAAGAGCTGTGCCCGTCAACTTAATAATATAGATGGAGGCTATAGAGGTAGCAATTATGAATTTCGCACTCAGGTGCTACCGTTTTGGAGTCAATACGGTATAAAGCCAAATAAAATGTGGTATGACCAATATTGTTTTAAGGATGATAAATATGATCCGCGCTATATACCTGGAGATATATATTGGAGAAAGATCTATCCGGCGTTAAATAAAGTCAGTTTTCGTCATGCTTATACAGATAAATGTTTTTATGATCGGCTATTTCCTTACTTAAAGCAGCCGCGTACTATTATTAAAAATAGTAATGGATGCTTTTATGATGGACTAGGAAATATTATTAGCAACTGTCAAGCAAAATCCATCTTGGAATCAGAAGAACGTTTTGTAATTAAACCAGCTATATATAGTGGAGAAGGTGTGAATATCTTTTTCTATGATAGAGAGGATAATCATGATTTGGAAATGGATTACTTGATGGACTCATATAATACTGACTATATTGTTCAAGAAATTGCAGAGCAGCATAGTGTATTGGCAAATATACATAGCAAATCCCTGAATACAATAAGAGTTATATCATTTGTTTTTCAGGGAAAGGTTCATATATCTTCATCAATACTACGAATGGGAGCTGAAGGGTCTCGTCTTGATAATGTCTCAGCAGGAGGTCTTGCATGCCCGATTCGACCTGATGGAAGACTTGAAGAAATAGCTTTGAATAGATATTCCCAATGGATTACAAATCATCCCGGTGGTGCAGTCTTTAGCGAAATTATAATACCATCCTATCACCGTGTACTTGAAGCAGTTCAAAGAGCCCATAAGGACATACCACATTTTCGCTTAATCGGATGGGATTTCTCCGTCGATACAAGTGGTGAGCCGGTTCTTATTGAATACAATGGTGCACCTGGCCTAAATCAAGTGACCTGCGGGCCGCTTTTTGGAGAGCATACAGAGGCTATCTTGGATTCGATTTTCGTAAATAGAACAAAGCCTGCCACATACGTGGCAGTTAATTAATTATAGAGAAGGAGAAATGTAAAATGAATATATCAGTTTTAGGAGCAGGAAATGGTGGTACAGCAGTAGCCGCAGAATTAAGCTTAAGAGGACATTATGTCAATTTAATTAAGACATCCCATGCCATGCATGACGATAATTTTGATTACATTATTAAAAAGGGTGGTCAGGTTAATCTTATTGAAAATGGTAAGAAGGTTACCGCTAGGATAAATAATGTGACCAGAGATATTTCGCAAATTAGTGATAGTGAGATTATTATTATATATATACAAACCAATTATCATGAGAAGCTAATCAAGCGTATAAAGCCCTATCTATGTGACGGTCAAATACTTCTTATTAATCCGGGTTATCTGTCTACAGCATATGTTATTAAACACTGTAATGATGTGGATATTACTGTATGTGAAGCACAGAGTTCATTTGTTGATTGTAGAATTACCCAGCCAGGGACTATTAAGATAGGATTTCGCAATGTACGTAATCCTATTGGAATATACCCTAAAAGTCAAAAGAGTTATAGTAAAAATAAACTAAATCAACTGGGATATCCTTTTGTATATCTTCCCTCTGTTGTTGAAGCCGCACTTCATAATCCGAATCTAATAGTACATACGGTAGGTGCAATTATGAGCATTCCCCGTATTGAAAAAACTAAGGGAGATTACTGTATGTATCATGAGGTCTTTACTCCAAGTGTTTGGAAGATACTTGAGGATCTTGATAAAGAAAAGATGAATGTTATGGAGAAATTGGGATGTAAACGCATTTCTTATGTGGAAGCGTGTAAATTCCGAAATACATTGGATGATAAGCGAAATGCTAAGGATGTGTTTTTCTGGTATGCCGGTATGCCTACACGAGCAAAGGGGCCTACTGTTGTTGATTCAAGATATATTACTGAGGATGTACCTCAGGGATTGGTCCTTCTTGAAACACTGGGTTATAAACTTAAGGTTAAGACCCCAATATGTACTTCTCTAATTAATATTGCATCTGCAGCTCTTGGACGTAATTTTAGATCGGAGGGTAGATCAATAGAGCGATTGGGTTCTGAGGTTTTGGAAAACATTATAATAGATAGAGAAGAAGTAGCATCATTAAATTAATAACCTCAATAACCACAATAAATAATAAC
>SHOH01000185.1:2642-3892 GCA_004294845.1 Anaerolineaceae bacterium | reverse complement strand
GTAACAGTTTGGTCTGATACCACACGGATATTCTTACCTTCATCAGCCAGTCTTAGCATGGTCCTAACAAAGTTATTACCTTCACCGTATACTCCGGATGTATGAAGGATTGAAGCATTAGGACAGTAGCTCATAACATAATTATCTCCAGCCAGCTTTGTATGACCATATACACTTGTTGGATTAGGCTCTGATTCTTCAGTATAAGGAGTCACAGCTTGTCCATCATATACATAATCTGTGGAGATATGAATCAGCTTTGCCCCAACCTTGCTTGCTGCTTGGGCAATATATTTTGGTCCGAGTGCATTGATATTATATGCCTTTTCCTGTTCTGATTCACACAAATCCACTGCTGTCATAGCAGCGCAGTTTATAATAATATCAGGAAGAAAGTCTGATATCTCAGATTTAACCGCAGCCTCATCCGTAATGTCGAGCATATTAACCTTATGATCTAGATCAAGTCTTGAATCTGTTAGGTGCAGTAAATATTTCTGCTTATCTTTCAATAATTTAATTAAGGCAAGTCCCAATTGTCCCCGGGCACCAGTAATAAGAATTCGTTTCATATGCTCTCCTTAGAATTATTTATATATAGTATAAACAATCAAATAACAAAATACAATTCATTTATAGCAGAAACAAGCCTACCTGGATGGATTTAAAGAGGACACCGATATTTTCCCAATGAAAAATATCGATGCCCCTCAGTCTAGCATGCAGTCTGCATATCAGCTAATCATACCGCCCAGCATACCGCTTAAGCCGGTTATTATAAATACGGTAAATAAGCTTCCGAGAGGAAGAGCTCCTACACGATTCATCATCAGGGATACCAACATCAGAATAATAAAATATAGTACCCCGACAAATAAACCCCAAATAAATCTCTTCTGTTCAGTCTTCTTACCAATAAAGAAGCCTCCTGTAAAGGCAGAAGCTATATAAGCTAGATTAATGGCACCGCTTATAACTACACTGGAAAGCTCCAGCTTCAGCATTAAAAAAGAAAGGAGTAATAATAGCAATCCAGTAATAATATAGGAAAAAACTAAGGCTTCTAATATATATATAACTCTTGTGTTTTTAGAAAAGGATTTGTTCATTTGACACCTCCAAGCCAACCTATACTAGAATATATTAATAAGAGGTACAAATTATGCATTCTAATCCTCTTGAACCTCTCATGACTAAGGTCACGAGTGTTCTTAGTTGTGTTCATAAAGTCCGTCCACAGTATAATTACA
>SHOH01000185.1:0-2542 GCA_004294845.1 Anaerolineaceae bacterium | reverse complement strand
CCCGCATCAATACTACTGCTTATTATGGTTCCATATACATCGGCTGACACAAATACACCCAAGGGCTTAAGATTCTCATAAGCGTATTTGGTAAATTCTATAATAATATCTTCTTTGGTTTTTTCTTCTGCCAATGGTCCGAAATAAGCCTCGGACATTCCCCTTCCAGTTGAAAATCGAATATAATCAAATTGAATCTCCATAAAACCCGCTTCTGCTGCCTTTGTGGAAACCTCAATCAGATAATCCCATACCTCTTTCTCATAGGGATTAATCCAACATTCACCGTTATTATCTCTGTATAAGGAGCCGTCCTTGTTCTTTATGGCAAGCTCATGCTTCTTCTCGGCTAGATATGGATCCTTAAAGGCTACAATTCTGGCAATAGGATATATTTCCTTCTCCTTCAAAAGCTTAAGTAAATCAACTATATCCGAAATGGTATTAGTGGTTGCACCTATTTCCTGAGCCCTAGGACTATCCATCTTAAAGGTTATTCTACCATTATCATCCTTCACATCTATAACCATAGCATTTACTTCGGTGGTATCGGCAATCTCTATAAGTTCATCTCTCTTATCCATGATAGCCCTGGAAGTCACATAGATACCTCTTGCTCTGACTGGAACTCTGGGATCAACATCCTCCACCAACTCTTCTATCTGTTCCACCTTGTCATCATCAACATCAGGAGCCACAGTAATTACAGGGGTGGGAATGGGATCATCAGGAATTGATTCATTGTCATTATCAACCACATTAGGCTCTTTGTTCAAACGATAGTCCCCACCGGCATTAATTCGTACAGCATAATAGGTTCCTATACCTAAAAACGTAGCTAATATTACAACTAAGATAACGTTTGTAAATGTACTCGAACGTTTTCTTCCACGCATCTGGTAGGATTTCTCATAATCTATATACATATCATGCTTTTTTCTTTTTCTCATTTATATTCTCCGTACTTTAAATGTATCCGATAACATTAAAAATGTACTCGAATTTAATTTTATCCCATGGATTTATTTTACACTGGTATATCTTATCAGTTCTATGATAAGATTATAAATTAAGATAGTCAAGGCAGTAGATTATTTAATTTGTCTTTTCTGTTATTAGATAATTCGTCTTTTTTTTCACAATAAAATATTATTATGCTGATTTGCTAATACTAAAGCAAAATAATAGTCTGGATTTCCTATAAATGTTGACAATATATTTTTAAATATTATATAATAAGAACGAATTATGGTTTTGCGGAGGTTCCCATGAAGTTTCATATTCGATTAAAGCAACTTAGACTGCACTATCAGTTAACTCAGAGTGATTTAGCTGATATTTTGGGACTTAAGGCAACCGCTATATCAAATTATGAATCTCAGAGAAACGAACCATCCTTTGAAAAATTAATAATACTTTCAGAATACTTTGATGTATCCTGTGATTATCTATTAGGTGTTACGGATTCATATCTACCTGTCGAAGGTGAGGTCTTAGATAAAGATATTTTGGAGGTTTTTGATATATATCAGCAGCTTGATCAAGAACATGTAGATGAATTGAAAAAGTTCGCAGCCTACTTACTATATAAGCAGAACCTGTCCATATAGAGAATTTATAAGCTGAATTTTGATTAATATGATAAGATAAAATTAAAGGATAAGTTACCCTAAGAGGTTCTTATCCTTTATTATTCTTATGCGTTAAAGCCGCAGCATTTCTTATATTTTTTACCACTGCCACAGGGACAGGGATCATTTCTACCTATTTTCTTTTCCTTTACAATTGTGGTTGAATTCTTCTGCTCCTTATAAAGCTCTTTCCTACGCTCACTCGTAAGCAAGGAATCCCACTCCTCAAGATTATACAGCCAATCTGCATTTGCACCAACCATATTATAATAGAGTTTTTCCTTATCGTATGCAAGACTGACCTCAGTATCCTTGTCCATATCCTCTATGGGATTAGCTGTTACAAGGCTGTCGTTCACGCCATCCAGAAAACCAACAAAATACTTAAGCTCTGTATCAAACTCTTTGGCAAGCTTCTCTACCGTACCTTCCCATACCTTGTCTGGATTTGCCAGAAGCTTCTGATAGATTTCCTTCTCAATATTAAAATAATTCGCCCAGAACATCTGACCCTGTCTGCTATTCATGTCATTTGCATAGGCGAAATCTCTCCATTCTTGAAGTAGACTCATATAATTCATCCTTCCGTGATAATTTGTAATAAATTAGCAGAATAGACTAATCTGCTAAAAGGTTCAGCTCACTGAACCGATTCGTGGCAGCTTAATACTCAAAACGCCTATGCGTTTTTCGTCCGCGTTGCTCTTATCCAAGATAGGCAGCATAATTTATTGTGACGTAAAATCATGTCACATAAATCATGCTACCTATCTTGGACTAATCTGCCTATCGCGAGTATAACATAATACTATCAATAATTCCAACACAAATTTATTTGCTAAATTAAATTAATTATGTATAAATTAAGTAATCTTGTATCATAATAGTAATATCCTAATATAGATAATTCT
>SHOH01000184.1 GCA_004294845.1 Anaerolineaceae bacterium | reverse complement strand
GCTATAACAGTACCACCCTTGTCTCCTCCTTCGGGTCCCATGTCAATTATATGGTCAGCAGTCTTAATAACATCGAGATTATGTTCAATAACCACTACCGTGTTACCTGTTTCGGTAAATCTCTTAAGAATTTCAATCAATTTATGGACATCAGCAAAATGCAGACCCGTGGTAGGCTCATCCAGTATATAGATAGTCTTTCCTGTACTTCGGCGACTAAGCTCCGTAGCTAGTTTTATTCTCTGGGCTTCTCCACCTGATAGGGCTGTGGAAGGATGACCAAGCCTAATATAGGATAGTCCTACATCATTTAGAGTCTCTATCTTTCTCTTTATAGAAGGTACATTTTCAAAGAATCTCAGTGCCTCTTCTACTGTCATATGCAGTACGTCATATATGCTTTTACCCTTGTATTTCACCTCAAGTGTCTCACGGTTATATCTCTTTCCGTTACATACTTCACAGGGTACATATATATCGGGAAGGAAATTCATCTCTATCTTTATGATACCGTCTCCACTGCAGGCTTCGCAACGGCCACCCTTGACATTAAAGCTGAACCTTCCCTTCTTATAGCCTCGCATCTTAGCATCCTGCGTGGCAGCAAACATATCTCTTATATGATCAAATACACCTGTATAGGTTGCTGGATTTGACCTTGGAGTTCTTCCAATAGGCGATTGGTCTATGTTAATTACCTTGTCCAGCTGATTAATACCTAGAATATCCTCATGTCTTCCTGCAATAGAATGGGCACGGTTTAGCTCTTTAGCAAGTCTTTTATATAGGATTTCGGATATCAATGAGCTCTTTCCTGAGCCTGATACACCTGTAATACAAGTCATGACTCCTAGGGGAATCTCCACATCTATGTTCTTTAAGTTATTCTCTGCTGCCCCTACAATTGTTAGGTATCCTGTGGGCTTCCTTCTCTCCTTAGGTAGAGGAATTTTTATTCTTCCACTTAGATAAGCTCCTGTTATAGAATCCTTTGTATTAATAATATCCTCTACACTACCTTCGGCAACTACCAATCCACCATGCTCCCCTGCTCCAGGGCCAATATCTACGATATGATCCGCAGCATACATAGTGTCCTCATCATGCTCAACCACCACCAGGGTATTACCAAGATCCTTAAGATCCTTTAATGCACTGATTAGCTTGCTGTTATCCCTCTGATGAAGTCCGATGCTTGGCTCATCCAGTATATATGCTACTCCCACAAGACCCGATCCGATCTGTGTAGCCAGACGGATTCTTTGAGCCTCTCCTCCCGACAAGGATGCGGTAGCTCTTGCAAGAGTCAGGTAATCCAATCCTACACTTATTAGGAAACTTAACCTTGCCTTAATCTCCCTCAGGATTAGCTCACCTATCTTCATCTGCATATCAGTAAGCTTAATATTAGCCATAAACTCTGCAAGATCATTTATAGCAAGCTCAGTAAGCTCAGATATATTCCTATTCCCTACGGTTACTGCAAGGGCTTCCTTTTTCAGTCTCTTTCCTTTACACTCTCTGCAGGGGGTAGACCTCATAAATGTCTCATAATCTTGCCTAATAATTTCTGAGCTTGTCTCCCTATAGCGTCTTTCAACGTTCCTAATAAGTCCCTCGAAGACAACATCATATACACCTTGTCCTCTTTGGCTACGATAATGAACCTTTACCGACTTTCCATTGGTACCATGGATAAACATATGCTTAATATTCTCAGGAAGATCCTTATATGGTGTATTCAGATCAAATTCGTACTCCTTAGCCAAGGCTTCCATAATACATCTGGTATAGCTTCCTTTATCCTTAATGGACTGCCATCCAGGAGCTGCTATAGCTCCACCTATAAGGCTCAAGTCCTTTTCAGGAACCAAAAGCTCCTCATCAAATTCCATCTTGATTCCTATACCATGACATTCAGGACATGCCCCAAATGGATTATTAAAGGAAAATACTCTAGGCTCCATTTCCTCAATACTAATGCCACAGTCAGGACAAGCAAAATTCTGACTGAATGTCTTGGGCTCACCGTCTATGATATCTACTATCATAAGACCTTCCGCTAGCTTTAATACATTTTCAATAGAATCAGATAGTCTCTGCTCTATTCCTTCCTTAATAACTAAGCGGTCCACAAGAATCTCAATATTATGCTTTAGATTCTTATCCAGTTTTATCTCTTCGCTTAATTCATATATACTTCCGTCAACCCTGACTCTTACATAACCACTTCGATTGGCCTGTTCAAAGAGCTTGGCATGAGCGCCTTTGCGTCCCCTTACAACCGGTGCAAGTAACTGAATCCTTGTACCCTGCGGAAGATTCATAATCTCATCCACCATCTGATCTACAGTCTGCCTCTTAATCTCTATTCCACATTGGGGACAATGTGGAATACCAATTCTTGCATATAGCAAACGAAAATAATCATAAACCTCAGTAACAGTTCCGACTGTAGACCTGGGATTACGATTTGTTGATTTCTGATCAATGGATATAGCCGGGGGAAGCCCCTCTATACTCTCTACATTGGGCTTTTCCATCTGCCCTAAAAACTGCCTTGCATATGAGGATAGAGATTCCATATAACGTCTCTGCCCCTCCGCATAAATGGTATCGAAGGCTAATGAGGATTTACCTGAGCCCGAAAGGCCCGTCAGTACAACAAACTGGTCCCTGGGTATATCTATATTAATATTCTTTAGATTATTTTCCTTAGCGCCTCTAATTCTGATATAATTCTTCTTTTCTGACATAGTTCCACCTATTCTAAATTCATAAAGTGTATTTATTTATATTAACAATTAACTGTTCCACTCATATTTGAACCTCTCATGACTAAAGTCACGAGTAATCTTAGTTATATATATAAAGGATATATACGGTCTCAATATTCTAATCCAAAGACTAATTAAAATCAAGAAGATGTTTCTTAACCTCTATCATCTTATCACGGAGCTGGGCTGCCAGCTCAAAGTTTAGTTCTGCTGCTGCAGTATGCATCTGCTTGGTTATCCTCTTAACTACTTCATTTAGTTCTTGCTTTGTCATGGATTCTAAATCTTTCTCCATATCCCGAACATCTTGCTCTACCTTCTTGGATATGCTGATTAGATCCCGTACCTTCTTCTGAATGCTGGTTGGAGTGATACCATGTGTGATATTATATTCATTCTGAATCTGCCTTCTACGGTTAGTCTCTCTAATAGCATTACGAATGGAATCCGTTTCACGCTCTGCATACATAATTACTCTTCCCTGTGCATTACGGGCTGCTCTTCCTATAGTCTGTACCAGAGAGGTCTCAGAGCGAAGAAAACCTTCCTTATCGGCATCAAGTATTGCCACTAATCCTACCTCGGGAATATCAAGTCCTTCACGAAGCAGATTAATTCCCACAAGCACATCAAATAGATCCAATCTCATATCTCTAATGATTTCACTTCGTTCCAAAGTATCTATATCTGAATGGAGATATTTTACTCGGACACCGACTTCGCGAAGATAGTTTGTCAAATCCTCTGCCATACGCTTGGTTAGTGTGGTTATGAGTACCTTGCTCTTATTATCTACTTCTTTTCGTATCTCACCAAGTAAATCATCGATTTGTCCTTCCACCGGCCGCAGTGAAACCTCAGGATCAAGTAGACCGGTCGGACGAATTACCTGTTCCACCCGAAGCAACTCATGCTCTCTCTCATATACAGAAGGAGTTGCTGATACGAATAATATCTGACTAATCTTACTTTCAAATTCTTCAAAATTAAGAGGCCTATTATCTAAGGCCGAAGGTAGACGAAAACCGAAATCAACTAAGGTCTGCTTTCTAGACCTGTCTCCTGCATACATACCTCTTATCTGCGGAATAGTCATATGTGATTCGTCTATTATAATCATAAAATC
>SHOH01000042.1 GCA_004294845.1 Anaerolineaceae bacterium | reverse complement strand
ATAACACAGCCACAACAAAGGATGTCAGACCGGTTCTTCCACCTTCTGATACTCCGGTAGCACTTTCTACATAGGTTGTTACTGTAGATGTTCCAAGCGCAGCCCCTGCTACTGTTCCCACTGCATCTGCCATAAGAGCGCCTTTAATCCGGGGTAGCTTGCCATCCTTGTCCAACATCTCAGATTTTGAAGCAACACCGATTAAGGTTCCAAGTGTGTCAAATACGTCCACAAACAAGAAAGCAAAAACAACAACTAAAAAGTTAAGGGATAGGACACCTGAAAAATCCATTTTGAAGGCAACATCACCAAGTGCAGATAATTGAAACCCTCTGGAGAAATCAGGAAGTAAGGAAAAGAAGCCGGCAGCTGGATCAACACTATAAATTCCAGTAAGCTGACATATGATGCCAAGTACCCAGGTTGCTAGGATACCTAGTAAAATCCCGCCCTTTACTTTCTTAATTAACAAAATTGCAGTAATAATAACACCGAGAACCGTAAGTATAACACTAATATTCGCGGTTTGTGATACACCTTCTGCATGGAAAGAATGGAATTGAACTAATGTAGCAGGATTGTCCACAACAATTCCTCCATTCTGCAAGCCGATAAAAGCAATAAATAAACCGATACCACCGCCTACCGCAAGCTTCAGGGTCATAGGGATGGAGTTAAATATAGCTTCACGAACATTTGTTAATGAAAGAAGAATAAAGATTATGCCTTCGATGAATACTGCTGCTAATGCAACCTGCCATGAATAACCCATGGTAAGTACTACAGTATAAGCAAAGTATGCATTTAATCCCATTCCCGGAGCCAATGCAAACGGATAGTTTGCCCAAAAGGCCATTAATAAAGTAGCAATACATGAAGCTATCGCTGTTGCCATGAATACGCCATTGGGATTCATTCTGGCCGCACCCTCAAGTCCAAGAATATCATTGAAGGCTGTCATGGTGCTTGGATTAACCGCTAGGATATACGCCATGGTCATAAATGTTGTAAGTCCCGCCAATACCTCTGTTTTTACGTTAGTTTTGTTTTCTTTTAATTTGAAAAATCTCTCTAACATACACATCCTCCCAAACCTAATAAATTTAATAAACTCATTTCTTCTACGAAATAAGTGTAGCAAATGCGACATGATTTTACAAGTTGTCCACTTATTAAAATTATTAATCTTATTTATTAGGATTCGCTTTCCTCAAGCTTAGCATTCTCCTCTATAACCTTTTGCTGTACATCGGACGGAGCTTGCTCATATCTTGAGAATTCATAGGAATAGTCACCGATACCGCCGGTCATTGAACGAAGATCGGTAGAATAGCCATGAAGTTCTGATAATGGAATATCAGCGATAATTTCCTGCTTACCATGCATAGGATTCATTCCCAGTACACGTCCTCTTCTCTTGTTAAGGTCACCCATAATATCACCGGTAAATTTATCAGGAACAACAACCTTTATGGATACGATAGGCTCTAAAAGAACTGGAGCAGCTTCCATAAAGCCCTGCTTAAATGCTATTACGGTTGCCAATCTAAAGGCCATCTCGGAGGAATCTACCGGATGGTAGGATCCGTCTGTCAAAGTTGCCTTTAAGCCTACTACAGGGTAGCCAGCCAAAGGTCCTTTTAGTACGCTGTCTGCAATACCCTTTTCAACAGCAGGGAAATAGTTCCTAGGAACTGCGCCACCGAATACTTTTTCCTCAAATACATAAGCTGATTCCAGATCTCCTGATGGCTCGAAATCAATTGCAACGTCACCATACTGACCATGTCCGCCAGACTGTTTCTTATGCTTACCGCGTACACTTGCTTTCTTTCGAATAGTCTCACGGTACGGTACTCTAGGCTGCATTATTTCTACATCAACCTTATATTTTGATAAAAGCTTGCTTACTGACACATCTATCTGCTGTTCACCGATGCCATATAGCAGTGTCTGTCTGTTCTCTTTATCATTTACAACCTTTAAGGTGAGGTCTTCATCCATGAGCTTCTGTAAAGCTTGGGATACCTTATCATCATCACCTTTATTCTTTGTCCTATAGCGCACATAGGTATAAGGCTTGGATATATCAATGGGATCATATTCAATAGGGGTTGCCTTAGTTGACAGTGTATCACCTGTAACTGTTTCAGACAGCTTACCAAGTGCACCGATATCTCCGGCATGAAGTTCATTAACCTCCATCTGTTCTTTTCCACGAAGAACATATATCTTATTAGATTTCTCATCAGTATCCTTGTTTGCATTGTAGAGAGGAGTATCGTTCTTTAATATACCTGAGCATACCTTGAACAAGGAAAACTTACCGATAAAGGGATCGGCAATAGTCTTAAATACTCTTGCTGAAAAAGGCTTAGTAGAATCATAATTGCCTTCAAATACCTCATCGTTATTAGCATTCTTACCGATTATCGTCCTCTTTGAAGGATCCGGGAAATATTTACCGATTGCTTGCATAAGCATTGTCGTTCCCTGTGCATTTATACCGGAACCCATAAGAACAGGTACTACAGAACCATCTATTACATTAGTCCGAAGTGCTTGTGAAATTTCCTGTGGTGTAAAATCCTCGCCGCTAAAATATTTGTCCATTAATTCCTCATTTGTTTCAGCAACTGCCTCCAGTAAAATTTCTCTGAACTTCGAAAGATTTTCATTAATATAGTCAGGAATTTCACATTCCTCATAATTGCTGCCTGTTGTAAATCTTCTTCCTGCCATCTTTACAACGTTAGCAAAGCCCACGAATTTCTCATTCTCTCTGATGGGCACATGAAAGGGTGCAATCTTTTTACCATAGAGTTCGATTAATTGTTCAACCACTTCCCTGAAACTGGCATTATCAACATCCATATCTGTTACAAAGAACATCCTAGGCAAATTGTATTTCTCACAAAATTCCCATGCTTTTATAGCGCCAACTTCCACGCCAGATTTGGCAGATACTACAATAACTGCCGCATCAGCAGCAGCCAATGCTTCTTCTACTTCACCGACAAAATCAAAATATCCCGGTGTGTCCAAAAAGTTAATTTTCACGTCATCATATTCGATAGGTACTACAGTTGTGCTTATGGAGAATAATCTTTTCTGTTCTTCCTTATCGTAGTCACTGATTGTATTTCCTTCTTCAACCTTACCTTGACGCTTAATAATTCCTGTTGAGTACGCCATGGCTTCGACCAGAGTGGTCTTGCCACAGCTTCCGTGGCCTAACATAACAACATTGCGGATCTTGTCCGAAGTATAAACCTTCATACCATTTTCCTCCATTACATTTTAGTAAGTAGTAGAGTAATAAACAAGTCACTGTTTTTACCCAGCTTTACCTCTTTGTCTATTTTACTAAATAAAATCAATGATTACAATAGTTATGTGGAATTATTCACGAAATAATTCTTTAACACGTTAAGCTGTAACGCTTTAAACACCCGCAGTGTTGACATATTTATTATTAAAGAGTATAATCGGTGCCAGGTACCACTTTTGTACCTGACACCGTAATAGTTGGTGCCTGGCACTTTACCTGGGCACCGTATCGTAACAGAAAAGGAGTCACAATATGATTATAGTAATGAAGCCAAGGGCTAAACAAGAATCCATAGATCGGATAAAATCAATAATAGAAGAAAAGGGACTATTTGCACATATATCTGCCGGACATGAAGTAACTATCATCGGTGTTGTCGGAGATAAGGCCAAACTTATGGATCAGAATCTGGCCATCTATGAGGAAGTAGATAAAATTGTCGATGTGACTGAAAGCTATAAGCTTGCCAATAAGAAATTCCATCCTGATCCTACCATAGTAAATGTGGGAAATGTGACCATAGGTGGAGACACCATGGTTATTATGTCGGGTCCCTGTGCGGTGGAAAGCAGACAGCAGCTACTTGCAACAGCCCATGCCATTAAAAAAGCAGGTGCTCATATTCTACGAGGCGGCGCTTATAAGCCAAGAACCTCTCCATATGCCTTTCAGGGGCTTGAGGAGGAAGGTCTTTCATATATGAAGGAAGCCAGAGATGAAACAGGTCTTCCGGTAGTATGTGAGGTTACAAGTCTTGATGCTATAGAATCAGCTGTCAAATATGTAGATATGCTTCAGATCGGAGCAAGAAATATGCAGAACTTCTATCTCCTTAAGGAAGCAGGTAAAACAGGTCTACCCGTCCTTCTTAAACGCGGATTATCCGCAACAATTGACGAATGGTTGAATGCAGCAGAATATATTATTGCTGCGGGCAATCCCAATGTAGTGCTTTGCGAGAGAGGAATCCGAACATTTGAGACAGCAACCAGAAACACCTTGGATATAAGTTCCGTTCCGGTAATAAAAGCAAAAAGCCATTTACCCATAATAGTTGATCCCAGTCATGCCACAGGTGTTAGGGCATATGTAAAATCCCTATCTATGGCAGCAGTCGCAGCGGGGGCAGATGGACTTATGATAGAGACACATCCCGACCCTTCCATCGCTTTAAGTGACGGCCCTCAATCTCTTTCCTTTGATCAATTTGAGGAATTAACCGAAGAACTTCGTCCTCTTGTCTCTATAATGGGGAAAAGGTTATAAGTATAACGATATCATATAATTTAAAGAGGAAAATTGCATGAGAGATAAAGATACTGGCTTTAGTATAAATATAATTGGCTTTATCGGATTTGGTTTAATAGGCGGCTCCATTGCCAGAGCAATTAGAGCTATTCGTCCTAATACACTTATGTATGCCTATGATTATCATAATAATTCTCCTAGTGGCGATCTGAAAGAAGCCCTATCCGATGGGGTTCTTAATCACGTAATCTCGGATCTTAATTCAGGCTTTCCCAACTGCGATATTATTTTTCTGTGTGCACCGGTGATGGCTAACATCTCCTATTTGTCGAAATTAAAGCCAATTATAAAGCCTTCATGCATCATAACCGACGTCGGAAGTGTTAAAGGCAACATTCATGAGGCTGTAAATCATCTAGAAATGCAAAATATGTTTATCGGAGGTCATCCTATGACCGGCTCCGAAAAAACAGGCTACAGTAACTCTTATGCCCTACTATTGGAGAATGCCTATTACATTTTAACGCCCACTGACAGTACACCAAAGGATAAGCTAAGCTTACTCCATGGCCTTGTTAAAGAAATGGGTTCGCTTCCGATTATCTTGGATCCATATGAGCATGACGAAATCACAGCGGCAATAAGCCATCTGCCCCATATCATAGCAGCCCAGCTAGTAAATCTTATAAGAGAATCCGATGATATATCTTATAAAATGAAGCAGCTTGCCGCAGGAGGCTTTAAGGATATTACCAGAATAGCCTCTTCATCTCCACAAATGTGGCAAAACATATGCCTTACCAACGCTAAGGTTATTAAAAGCATATTAGATAAATATATCGAAACACTAGAAAACGCTTCCCATGCCCTTGACACAATGGATGGGAATTATCTATATAAGATGTTTGATACTGCGGGAGAATACAGAAACAGTATCCCTAATAAATCAATAGGTCTAATTCACAGGATATTTGAAATATTTGTTGATGTAATAGATGAGGCAGGTGCCATCGCTAGTATTGCCACTTTACTTGCCAATAATAATATAAGTATAAAGAATATTGGTATTATCCATAACAGGGAATTTGAAGAAGGTGTACTTAGAATAGAATTCTATGACGAGAAGTCGGAAAGTGAAGCAAAAGACCTTCTTGGAAAATACAATTATCATGTGTATGACAGATGATTCACTACTAAAGACTTCATACATGATATAAGTATTTCTATATGTAATATAATAATCAATAAGTGTATTTTTCACGACATTTAAGGAGTTATAATATGATAATTCAAAAAAAGGGCCCGATAAAAGGAAGTTTGACTGTGCCCGGCGATAAGTCCATATCTCATAGGTCTATCATGCTGGGAGCACTGTCTGAAGGAATTACCGAAGTTGAGAATTTCCTTATGGGAGACGACTGCCTTTCGACCATCTCATGCTTTAGGCAGCTTGGTATACCTATTGACTTTGATCCGAGCAGCCAAAGAGTAACCATACACGGTAAAGGCTTAGGTGGTCTCAGTTCTTCGAATGATGTATTGGATGTTGGTAATAGCGGAACCACTATACGTCTAATGTCGGGCATATTATGTGGTCAAGGATTTTCTTCCACTATAACAGGCGATTCCTCTATTCGGAAGAGACCCATGGGAAGAATACTCACTCCCTTAAGACAGATGGGAGCAGATATTGACAGCACTAATAATGATTCATGTGCTCCTTTAAATATCAAGGGCTCAGATATGTCATTATCCTCTATAGAAGGCAAGGATTTAATCCATAGATTAAAGGGTATCCACTATCATTCCCCCGTAGCATCCGCGCAAGTAAAATCTTGCGTCCTTCTTGCAGGACTTTATGCCGATGGAATAACCACAGTCACCGAACCTGCTTTATCAAGAAATCATACGGAGCTCATGCTTTCAGAGTTTGGGGCTTCGGTAACTGTCCTAGGGAACACAGCTTCTGTTCATCCAAGGCCAAAGCTTACAGGAAGAAAACTAAGCATTCCAGGAGATATCTCCTCAGCAGCCTATTTTATCGCAGCAGCGCTTATAGTGCCAAATTCGGAACTATTGATAAAGAATGTAGGCATAAATCCCACCCGTGATGGCATAATTAATGTATGTCGTATGATGGGGGCTGAAATAAGTCTTGAAAATATTAGAAAAGACGGAGGCGAACCGGTAGCTGATATACTTGTTAGATACAGCAATCTTAAGGGAATAGAAATCAGTGGTGACATTATCCCAACTCTGATCGACGAAATTCCTATAATCGCCGTACTCTCTTGCTTTGCAGAGGGTAAAACAACAATTAGAAATGCGGAAGAGCTAAAAGTTAAGGAATCTAATCGCATAGATCTAATTGTTAAGAATCTGTCCTATATGGGTGCTGATATTATAGCAACCGAGGACGGTATGATTATATCCGGCGGCAGATCTCTTCATGGTACCGTCATAGACAGCAAAATGGATCACAGAATCGCCATGGCTTTCACAATCGCAGGCCTTGCAGCTGATGGAACTACTCAGATACTTAATCCCGAATGTGTTAATATCTCCTATCCTGACTTCTTCAAAAACTTATAACTAACGGTACAAAAACGGTACCAGGTACTAATCGTAATGGTGCCTGACACCATTTTACTCGAACTGAGAATGATAGAGCTTATAATAGAATCCCTTCTTATCCATAAGCTCCTTATGGGTTCCTTGTTCTACCACGTCTCCCTGGTCAATGACAAGGATATTGTCTGCGCCTTGAATAGTTGAAAGTCTGTGAGCAATGACAAAGCAGGTTTTCTGTTCCATTAGTTTTCGCATAGCCTTTTGTATCTTGATTTCTGTTCTGGTATCTACATTTGAGGTGGCCTCATCTAGTATCAGCATCTTGGCATCAAGAAGCATGGCTCTGGCTATGGTGAGAAGCTGCTTTTGTCCTTTGGAAATATTCATTCCATCCTCGTTGATTATAGTGTTATAGCCATCGGGTAGTCGTCTGATAAAGGAATGAATACCCGCCATTTTGGCTGCTTCTACAACCTCTTCCATAGTGGCATTCTCTTTGCCGTATGCAATATTGTCAAATATACTTCCTGTAAACATCCAGGTATCCTGCAATACCATAGCATATGCTTTACGAAGACTCTTTCTTGTCACATCTCTGATGTCGTTACCATCCACATATATATTGCCATCCCATACGTCATAGAATCTCATCAGCAGGTTAATAATCGTTGTTTTTCCGGCTCCTGTAGGTCCTACGATTGCAGTTAGACTTCCTGGACTAGCATGTAGAAATAGCTTCTTTATTATAATTCTATCGGGATGATATCCAAAGGATACTTCATTAATGCTTACATCCCCGTCTATATTCACAAGCTCCTTTGCATCTTCCTTATCAACAAGCTCCGGCTCTTCATCCATCAGCTTAAATACTCTCTCTGCGGCGGCCATAGCAGATTGCAGCTCACTGATAATATTAGCTGTTTCATTTATGGGACCTGAGAATTTGCGACTATATTGCACAAAGGAAGATATATTGCCTAAGCTCATCCTTCCCAATAGATATAAAACAGCTCCAAACACAGTAATTAAGGATAGAGACAGGTTGTTAATGAAATTGACCGTAGGTCCTGTCATGCTTCCGTAATATTCTGCCTTATAATGAGCATTCACTGTCTCGGTATTGATATTATCAAACCTCTCCATAACAGCATTTTCAGCCGCATAAGCCTTTATTGTCATTTGACCGGATACCATTTCCTCAACAAAACCATTAAGCTCTCCAAGCTTAGCAGATCGTCTACGAAATAAAGGACGCACTTTTCTGGCCATATATCTTGTATATAATAAGGAAAGAGGTATAGTAACCAACATAACAAGTACAAGAATTGGCGAAATAAAAATCATCATAAGTAATGAGCCTAAAACTGTTATAGTAGAGGCACTTATTTGAACCACGTCCGATGATAATGAGGTATTAATAGTATCTATATCATAAGAAAATCTACTGATTATATCACCTACCTGATGCTTATCAAAATAGCTAATAGGAAGTTCAATCAGTTTATTAAATACGTCCTCTCTCATTTTCTTAATAATCTTCTGACTTAATCTGATCATAAGAATGGATAAGATATAGGATAGAATTGAGGATACTATATAAAATAGAATCATCCATTTTGCATAATAAAATACAGTCTCAAATACCACCATACCCTTTCCGGGTTCGATGGCATCTATAGCTAAGCCTGACAGCATCGGTCCTATAAGCGCAAAAAGGTTACTTCCTAAAGTTAAAAGTATAGCAATTATCAAATGTAATTTATAATGAGAAACATAATACCAAAGTCCTTTTAAGACATATTTGGTGTCTCTTGGTTTGTCGTTCTTTTCACTAATTCTACGTCCTCTACCGGGAGCTGCAGCCATGTTTTTGTCACCTCAACTCAAAAATATTATAATTTAAATTATACCTATACACTTTAGACTTGGTATTACTGGTAATATTTAACTCATTCAAACTGTGATTGATATATTTCCTGATATACATCACAGGATTTAAGCAGCTCTTCATGATTTCCATAACCTGCCATCTGACCATCCTCCAGAACCAAGATATTATCAAGCTTCATCACCGAGCTAATTCTCTGGGCTATTATAATACTGGTGGTCTCTTTATGTTTTTCCCTAATTGCTTTTCTAAGCATGGAATCAGTCTTATAATCAAGAGCGCTGGATGAGTCATCCAGTATAAGGATTTCAGGATTTCCTGCAAGTGCTCTGGCAATTAAGAGTCTCTGCTTCTGGCCGCCGCTCAAGTTACTTCCTTTGATTGCCAGCTTAAAGTCAAGCTTCTTCTCATATTCATTTATAAAGGAATCCGCCTGTGCATCTATGGTTGCTTCCTTAACCTGTTCATTAGTTAGCTCTCTTCCAAGATTAATATTCTCATATATACTGTCAGCAAATAATACATCGTTTTGGAATGCCACACCGAATTTCTTTCTAAGAGTCTGCTTATCAAGACTTCTTATATCTTCACCGTTAATTCTGATGCTACCATTAGCTACATCATAAAAGCGCATTAGCAGATGTATCAATGTGGTTTTTCCCGAGCCGGTAGAACCTATTATTCCTAGGCTCTCCCCCTTTTCTATACCAAAGCTAATATCTGTTATACAAGGCTCCTTAGCATATGAAAAGCTTACATTATCAAACTGTATGTGATACTCAGGCTTGGTAGGGTCTATTTTAATCTCTTCTAAATCCTCTTCTGAATCCAGTACCTCTTCAATACGTATAGCGGATGCTGTTGCTCTGGAAAATACGATAAATATCCTTGTTATAGCCATTACTGCGTGAAGCATAATCATAAAATATGATAAGAATGCCACTATTTTCCCGGGCTCCGAAGCCCCGCCATCAACTCTGTAAGCTCCTACCACCACAACCAAGGTTAATCCCATATTTAGTAGGAAATTCATAGTAGGATTGGTAACAGCCATCAGAGTACCTGCAGAAAGCTCTTTATCCACAACATCCTGGTTAACAGCTATGAACCTATCCTTCTCGTACCTACCTTTTGATAGAGCTTTTATTACTCGGACACCGGTAATATTTTCTCTTACAACTCTGGTCATCCTGTCGGTGGTTTCCTGAAGCTTTGTATATAAGGGAATTCCTTTTCTTGAAACAATAAATACTATGATAGACAGAAAAGGTAGAACAGCTATAAGAATCAATGTGAGTACCGGTTCCAGTGTGCTGGTTATTATAATACCACCCACTAATATTATTGGTGCTCGTACACCAATCCTTTGCATCATACCAATCATATGATGTATATTATATGTATCAGTGGTCATTCTAGCTTCAAGAGATGGTACTGTAAAATAGTTTAACTGTCTTCCTGAAAGACTTAGTATCTTCTGAAAAAGATCATGGCGAAGAACCTCGGTTGTATCTCTTGCTACCTTGGCAGCCATCCGATTTGCTATTACATTAAAGGATCTTGCTCCAATAGACAGAGCGATCATTACAAGTCCCCATAATATAATCATATTAATTCTATTTAGCGGAATAATATCATCTATGATAAAAGCAAGCACCCAGGGTAGACCAAGGTCCATGAAGGTGCCCAGAACTTTAATTATTAATCCTATAGACATTCTAAAATAGTATGGTTTTAAATATGCGAATACTCTTTTCAATCTTATTCCTCCATATGATTGAATTTTGATACAAATATAATCTTATCATATTACTTGGTTAATATCCACTTGGCAAAATTTTTAATTTCCTTTTGACCAAAAGTACCCTTAATATTATATTCAGTATCGTCCATTCTCCCGTTAGAGGTCATATACAGATGGTTCAAACCATCATTAAGATATATTAGGATTTAAATTCCATTAACCTTATATAGGCTTACTCACGAAAACCCTTAAAAGCACTTGATAACATCAGCTTGATTCGGTTTAGCTGATTTACTGCAGATATTCCGGGATCGTAATCAATGGGAATAATATTTGCAAATGGAAATAACTCCTTGACAGGCTTAATCATTCCCTTTCCTGTCACATGATTTGGAAGACATGCCAGTGGCTGCACACAGATAATATTATCGGTTCCTTGTTCAATAAATTCAATCATTTCAGCGGTGACAAGCCAGCCTTCCCCTGTCTGATTACCAAGAGAAAGTATCCTAGATGCCATATCTGCAAGTTCGCTTATTGGTGTTGGTGCATGAAATCTCATGCTTTTTTCAAGTTCTCTTCCCATTACTTTGCGAAATCTCTCCATATAATCTCCGGCAAGATTACCAAGACTCATATTTAATTTCTTCCCGGCAAGATATTTGTATCGGAATCGCGCATTATAAGAAGAATATAAGAGATAATCCATAAGATCAGGTACAACTGCCTCTGCTCCTTCCTCTTCAATGATACCTACGATATCATTATTGGCCGTGGGATGGTATTTCACCAGAATTTCACCTACCACTCCCACCCTGGGTTTTTTAATATCTATAAGTTCCAGTCTGTCAAATTCTTTAATAATCGACTTTATATTTAATTTAAATTTTCTATAGTTGCAGTCTCTGACATTATCCTTTGCAATATCCATCCATTTTTCATATAAAAGATTAGCTGAGCCACGGAAACGTTCATAAGGTCTTGTCCTATATAGAACTCTCATAAAGAGATCCCCATATATGAGCGCTATAAGACAGCGATTAAGTAAGCCGATAGAATATCTAAAGCCCGGCTGTTTATCCAGACCTACTGTATTGACTGATATCAGAGGAATATTAGGAAATCCCGCTTGCTTAAGGCCTAGTTTTAACAATGCAAGATAATTGGTTGCTCTGCAGCCTCCACCGCTTTGAGTGATAATCACCGAGGTTTTCTCAGTGTCATATAAACCAGATTTTAATGCTTGCACAATCTGGCCTACCATTATAACCGCAGGATAGCATGCGTCATTATTGACATATTTTAAGCCTTCGTCAACAGCCGTGCGATCCATAGCGGGTAATACCTCCATCCTGTAGCCACTCATCCACGCCGCCTCCTTAAGTAATTCAAAATGGATTGGTGCCATCTGAGGAGCAAGAATGGTATGTGTACTTCGCATTGCCTTTGTGAATAAGGGGATATTATAGGATATCTCTTCCTTCTTTGCTTGATAGCCCTTTCGCTCCCTCTCCTCTATAGCTGCGATAAGAGAACGAATTCTTATCTTTGCAGCACCAAGATTGTTACCCTCATCGATCTTTAACATCGTATATATCTTTCCGACTGATGCAAGTATTTCTCCTATTTGGTCAGAGGTTACAGCATCCAGACCACACCCAAAGGAATTTAATTGAATTAGCTCAAGATTCGGCTCCATAGAAGCCAGATAAGCCGCTCTGTAAAGTCTTGAATTATAGGTCCATTGATCAACTACCCTAAGCTTAAAATCGAGCTCTGCCAGATGAGCCACACAATCTTCTGTAAGCACTGCCAGTCCGTATGAGGATATAAGCTCGGCAATACCATGATTTATCTCCGGATCCACATGATAAGGCTTTCCGCAAAGTATTATGCCTTTCTTATTATTATTTTTAAGAAGTTCTAAGGTTTCCTCTCCCTTTTTCCTGATATCTTGACGATATTTTTCTCTTTCTTTACAGGCAGCATGTACAGCATCCTTAGCTTCCTTTATGGTTACTTTGTAATCTTTAAATTCCCAGGCTATTCTTTTTATAAGAACCTTTTCATTATCAAGGGACAGAAAGGGTGCGATGAATTT
Organism: Anaerolineaceae bacterium; assembly: GCA_004294845.1. Classification (GTDB taxonomy): domain Bacteria; phylum Bacillota; class Clostridia; order Lachnospirales; family Lachnospiraceae; genus Mobilitalea. The sequence goes on along the minus strand of SHOH01000042.1, from coordinate 9,112 downwards.
AATCTGCTCGGATTTTATTTCATCAATATTATTCTTGACAACCTCAGGATAGGATATAACAATCGGGCAATTATAATGATTATTTGCATCTCTATATTCCTTCTTCTCATATACCACAGAAGGGTAAAAGATTGCATCCACTCCTTTTTCTATAAGGCTTAAGATATGTCCATGACAAAGCTTAGCTGGATAACATGTAGATTCTGAGGGAATAGTCTCTAGTCCTTTTTCATAGATACTTTTATTCGATTGCTGTGACAGTACTACTCTAAATCCGAGATTGGTAAGCAGGGTAAACCAGAAGGGATAATTCTCATACATATTAAGTACTCGTGGAATCCCTATAACACCTCGCTTAGCTTCTGATGCAGACAGTGGACGATACCCAAAGGTTCGGTGGTATTTATAATCATAAAGATTAGGAAGCTTCTTATCCTTTCCATCTTCGCAACCACTTCCCCTTTCACATCTGTTACCGCTTATAAAGCTTTCTCCGTTAGAAAAAGTATTAATAGTTAGGAGACAGTGATTAGTGCATTTTTCGCATCTTCTACAAGAGGAAGTCATATTAAAATTCAATAATGCCTTTTCTGTTAATATTGATGATATCCTTTTTTCAACTCTCTCCCTTAAGCTCACCTTTGTCCCTTCGACTACTTCATGCTCCTTAGAGTACAAGGCTGCACCGTAAGCTCCCATTAAGCCTGCAATCTCGGGACGGATTACCTTTCTTCCCAATATAAGCTCCATTGCCCTTAGCACCGCATCATTATAAAAGGTACCACCCTGTACCACGATTTTCTCCCCAAGGTCTTCTTCATTTCTTACCTTTATGACCTTATAAAGAGCATTCTTAATAATAGAATAAGCCAGTCCCGCGGATAAATCAGAAACCATTGCCCCTTCCTTCTGTGCCTGCTTTACCTTAGAGTTCATAAACACCGTACATTTTGTTCCCAAATCCACCGGAGCTTTGGCAAATAATCCTTGTATTGAAAAGTCTTCTACAGGTATGTTAAGCGAGGACGCAAAGCTTTCTAAAAATGATCCGCAACCTGATGAACAAGCCTCATTAAGAAGAATACTGTCTATTGCATTGTTCTTAATCCTTAGGCATTTCATATCCTGGCCTCCAATATCCAAGACGAAATCAACCCCAGGCTGGAAAAACTCTGCTGCTTTATAATGAGCAATGGTTTCTATAACACCAAAATCAACATGAAAAGCTGCTTTCATCAGAGCTTCGCCATATCCTGTTACCGTAGATTTTGTTATAGATATTCCTTCGGGAAGCTTCTTATATAGATCCTTAAGAATTGATACTAGCTTCATAAGTGGATTTCCTTCATTTCTGGAATAATGAGTATAGAGAATTTCTCCTTCTTCCCCAATTAGAACCACCTTGCTAGTGGTTGAGCCTGCATCAATTCCCAGATATGTCTTTCCCCTATATTCCGATAACTTCCTGTGCTTAACCTTTGCCATACTATGCCGCGATTTAAAAGCCTCATACTGATCTTCATTTTTAAATAATGGAGTTAGACTAACACTATTCTCATCTCTTCTGTTTGTTATTTCTAGTGCCTTATTATAAAGATTCCCTAACCTTATGGGTATCTCTTTCCGCCCCATAATAGCTGCTCCCATGGCAGCAAATAGCTGGGAGTTTTCAGGGCATATAGCTTCCTTACATGCATCATTTAGACTTATAACAAAACGCTTTCTTAGTTCAGACAGAAAAAAGAAAGGTCCACCTAGAAAAGCCACTCTTCCCCTAATAGGTTTACCACATGCCAAGCCTCCCATTGTCTGATTGACTACCGCCTGGAATATTGAAGCTGCTATATCCTCCTTCCTTGCACCCTCATTTATAAGAGGCTGTACGTCCGTCTTTGCAAAGACCCCGCATCTGGAAGCTATCGGGTAGATAACCTTACTGTTCTTGGCATATTCATTAAGCCCTTCTGCATCGGTATTTAGAAGAACAGCCATCTGATCAATAAATGCCCCCGTACCTCCGGCGCAGCTTCCGTTCATCCTTTGCTCTATGGCACCCTTAAAATATGTTATCTTAGCATCCTCACCGCCCAGCTCTATAACCACATCCGCCAGCGGGATATATGTTCCTACGGCACAGGTACATGCAACTACCTCTTGTACAAAGGGTAGGTTAAGCCATTTTGAAATAGACAAACCCCCTGAACCTGTTATAGTCACGCTACAAGGAATATTTCCAAGATCTATAAAGCAATCGGTAATCATTCTGACTACGGTATTTGTTATATCAGAATAATGCCTTTTGTATGATTGATAAATCAATTCTTTATTTTCTAAAACTACTATTTTTACAGTTGTTGAACCGATATCGATTCCCATATTGGTCTTTGTCATAATCCTACTCCTACTATAATAAGGCGTTTTTATTAATTCCTTGAAATAATTACACACTTATGTATTATGTACATATAAAATTAAATCATTCAGGACAAATTATACTAGACGAAATCAATAGAAGAATTTATAATAACATTATGAAGTATGGTTAGGAGGCGTAAGTATGGCAAATAGGGATATTAAAAAGGAAGTAAAGAAAAAGAAGAAGGCTGATGTAGGCACCATTCCATCACTAAAGCCCATGATGCCTGAGCCTGAGGTTGTAAAAAAGACCAAAAAGAAAGCCTAATGAAGCAAAGTATAGCCTGAAACCATCCTAATGTATGTTTCAGGCTATCTTTTTAATTTTTATTTACATCTATAATAAAATTTACAATTATGTTTCGAAGAATTCAAGTTGTTAATTAATCTTTCAATCAATCTTCACTCCGAGCAGTTGAAGTTCTTCAATCGCTTGATTTATATTATTAAAATGAATCGTATGAAAGCCAAAGTCGGAAGCTGCTTTTACATTTGCCTCTATATCATCTAGAAATACTGCTTCCTCGGGCTTAATTTCATATCTTTTAACAAATGCTTCAAATATACCTACTTCCGGCTTCACATAACCTGTTTCATAGGATATGACCCCTCCGTCCACATATTTAAAGAATTCGAAATTATCCTTAGCATACTTAAAGTTTGCCTTTCCATAATTAGATAAGAGATATACAGGATAACCTGCCTTTTTTAGGGCTCGGACAAAATCAGAAGCATAGTCATACTCCTTAACAATTTCATAACTATTCATAAGAAATGTCCTTATCTCATCCGCAATCTCAGGATCCTCAGCTATAAATCCGCTAATTAAAATCTCATCCATTATATCACTGTCGCTTCTGTCAATTTCTCTCCACAATATATTCTCAACTGTAGCTTTGCATAGTCTTTTTATTAATTCGTCCGATAAGTCTTTCTCTTCCAGATAATTAAGATAGTCAAAGCTTGCCAATACATTGCCTATATCTAGTATAATAGTATTAATCATTTCTCATCCTCTTCTTTATTATTTATAAATAGATTTCCTTAGTAGCTATGTTCTTGGCAAACATCCTATCATGCTCGATAAATACTAAGGTTGGTCCAAAAGCCAGTATCAGCTCTTCAATCTGCACTCTTGAAAGCACATCGATAAAATTCAGGGGCTCATCCCACAAGAACAAATGCGCCGGTTCTGAAAGACTTTTTGCCAATAAAACCTTCTTTTTCTGTCCTTGACTAAAATCCCCCATATCCTTATCAAACTGGCCTCTCTCAAAATCCAGTTGGCGAAGCACGGTCTTAAAGATTGTTTCATCCAGCCCGTACTTAACCGAAAAATCCCCAAGGGAACCTTCCAGATATGAGGTATCCTGTGATACATAGGATATCTTAAGCCCCTTAGCAACAAAGACCTTACCGCTATGTTTTATATCTTTACCAAGAAGCAACTTAAACAAAGTGGACTTTCCCGACCCGTTCGCACCGATAATGGCTATTCTGTCACTTGTTTTTACAAGCAGATCTATATTAGAAGCTATCTCATTGCTTCCATAAAACAAGCTTACATCTTCAAGTTCTATCAACCTCTTACTATGAAAAGCTAACAAGTTCATCTTCAAGGAATCCGCTTGTTCTATATTCTTAAGAAGCCCCTTCTTATCCTCAATAGCCAAAAGCCTCCTGCCTTCAATAGCCTTAGCCCGTTTCATCATCTTAGCAGATTTATGCCCAACATATCCTCTGTCACCTACATGACTTCCGATTTTTGATGCTTCAACTTTATCAGACCATCCAGCTGTTCTTCTGGCCGCTTCAGATAGAGAAGCTATATCCTTTTGAAGCTGTTTGTTTCTTTCAATTTCATAATTATCACTTAAGGTTTTATTGTTGTACCAAGAGGAAAAATTTCCTTTCTGTACCTCTATATTTGACCTATTGATGGAAAGCACATGGTCTATACATTTATCGAGAAATGCCCTGTCATGAGATACCAGGATAAAGCCACCTTTAGTCTCTAGATAATCTGCAAGTATATCCCTGCCCTCCATATCCAGATGGTTGGTAGGCTCATCAATTAAGAGATAATTATTCTTCTTAAGAAACAAGGCGGCAAGCATAATCTTTGTACGCTCTCCAAAGCTTAAGGTAGCAAATGGCCTAGTTAGAACAGATAAATCAACTCTTAGCTTTCCCAGTTCTTTATCAACAAGCTCTTCAATTATATATCCGTCGTGCTTCTGATATAGCTCCTGAAGCTCACCATATCTGTTCATGTGATGGGAAATATCAGAATCCTCTGTAGCCACCTGATCTTCCTCTATATCCTGCTGATGCCTTAGTAGACACCTCTCCATCTCCATCTCCCATTCTCTAAAGGGAGCAATAATATCCTTAATAACCTCCATGGTTATTCTATCTTCATGCTCTATCTCAAACGGAAAATAGTCAAAATTAACCGAAGCTGTTATACTTCCTCTATATTCGAATTTGCCTAACAATAGATTAAGAAAGGTGGTCTTACCCCTTCCGTTTCTTCCAATAAAGCCGAGCTTCCAATCTGTATCGATCTGAAAGCTTACATTTTCAAATATCATATCATAAGCAGTATCATAACTAAAGGACAAGTCATTCACTGTAATCTGTGACATAGATGCCTTACCCCCTTTTATGGTAATATTGTAATATAAATAAAGCCACAAGTCTTATCCTCCTGTGGCCTATTTCGCATCTAAGTCTTGAATTCTATCCTATCATTAACCTATAATTCATTCATAAAATATGTCTTAATAAATTATATGATTAGGATGAAAATTTACTAAATAAGTATATAAGGAATGATAATTTCTTGCCTACAATTAAATAATAAAGCTTATTTTATTGCATAATTGTAAACGTCATATATGACGCTAAAAATATCTTTACTTCTTGGCAAGAAAATTTAGAACATTCCATCAACTCACTTTTATTTTAATGGTTTTATTTTATCATTCATAATATACTTAGTCAACCTAGATAAATCTTGGATAACTTGTTTTTATTATGATCAATATTTTTACACTAATTATTTTCATTTTGAGCAAGGAATATATCAATAAATTTCATATAATCCTGATAGGAAAATAACATATCTAACATATCAGATATAGAGTCAGCACTTAGTTTACCGCTAGGAAAAGCAGGTGGAGTATGCCAATTAGGTATCGAACCAGCAGGTATGCCTGCTGCCCTTACATTTGTGGGAGCAGATTGCTTATTGCCTGTAGTTGCAACTGAGCCTGCCGTAAAATCCTGCTCCATATATTTCATAACCTTAACCACATAGTTCTGAGTTTCTTTAAAGGGAGGAATTCCACCGTATTTCTTAACATTATTCATCCCTGCATTATATGCTGCCAAAGCCAGCTTAGTATCTCCGTCATAGCGCTTTAGTAAATCCGATATATATTTTGACCCGCCCATAATATTTTGTTCGGGATCAAAGGAGTCTGTTACGCCTAGATCAGCAGCTGTTCCGGGCATAAGCTGCATAACTCCCTGTGCCCCTGACTTTGATACTGCATTGGAATTAAAATCGGATTCGGCTTTGCCTATGGCCTTTAACAGGTTTAAGGGAACATTATATTTTACTGAAGCCCTCTCGAATATGTCATCAAGACTTGTGTTTTCTTCCATATAAGAAGCAAAGTTCTCACTGCCTGCCTTATTTGTTCTTCTGTTCTTGATATCATATTCCGTAGACTGTAAGTTTGAAATGCCACCAACTTTTGACATGGTTTCCTCCTTCGTAAAAAAAGCTAGTTCTTCTTGTTTTTTATAATAATATTTTAGGTAATAAGGTTATTACTATATTTACAAGAGGGTTCTTCTTAATTCCTCATTGGATTTCATGGATAGGTATGCCGGTGCAATGTCAAACACAGTCTTTGCTCCGTAGCTTCCTTCTTTATTCAGACGATAGGTGGCTCTAGCATAAGCCAGTAACACATTCGCAGTGAAATCTGGATTAGAGTCAAGCTTTAGTCCGTACTCAATAATATGGGTATTTTCCTTATGCAAGCCTGTATATCCGCTTTGAAGTACTATCCCCCCGTGAGAAATTCTATTATGATCTCTGTCCAGCTCTTCTTTAGATATAAAATGCACTATTGTATCATATTCACTAAAATAATCCGGCATTGTCTTTATCTCTTGCTCAATCCTGCTTATATCAGCACCTTCTCTAGCTACCACAAAGCATTCTCTAAGATGCTTTTGTCTTGCGGTAAGCTCAGGCATTTCACCTTTTCTTACCCTGTCAAGTGCTTCTTCTATAGGAATGGTATATTGCTTTGCATCCGCAACACCTTCTATTCTCCTTATCGCATCAGAATGTCCCTGGCTCACACCCCTACCCCAGAATGTATAATTCTTGCCCTCGGGTAGGACTGCCTCTCCATATAGACGGTTTAAAGAAAATAATCCGGGATCCCATCCGCTTGAAATAACACAAGTCTTCTTTGATTTTAGTGCAGCCTGATTAATAATATCATAATACTCAGGAATTTTAGCATGAGTATCAAATCCATCCACTGTATTAAACATTGCAGCAAATTCCGGGCCTTGGGTGGGAAGATCCGACTTGCTGCCACCACATAATATCATTACATCTATTATATCGGTCATTTCCTTTGCTTCATCAATATGATAAGCCTTGGAATTTGTAGTTAATAGCTGAATTGTATCAGCTTCTCTTCTGGTAAAGACTCCCACTAGCTCCATATCCTTATTCTGAGCTGTTCCAAGTTCAACCCCTTTACCCAGATTACCATATCCCAATATGCCAATTCGAATTTTCTGCATAAATGCTCCTCCTGTCATTATATCTTTCTTGGACAGTATAGCACAAAGTTTTCTCTGTTACAAAATATTTTTAATACTATCTCACGACATTCTAAACCCAACCTCTTAAATGGGTGCCGTCATTATTCTTTTACTGCACCAATCATAACGCCCTGTACAAAATGCTTTTGTATTAATGGATATATACATAAAATCGGAACTGTTGATACTAGTATAGTCGCGTACTTTATTGTGGTACCAACGTCTTCAATACTTCCATCGCCACTCATCGCACCCAATTGGCTTCTTGTTAAGATATCTCTTAGAAATAATTGTAATGGCATCTTATCTGAATCTCTAATATATATCATGGCTCTAAAATATGCATTCCAGTGGCCTACTGCATAATATAGCATAATAACCATAATTGTAGGCTTTGCAAGCGGAAGAATGATACGGGTTAAAATAGTCAAATTGTTGGCTCCATCAATCCTGGCGGATTCCTCCAGGGCAGATGAAATTCCTTGAAATCCAGTTATCATTATTAACAAATTATAAGTACTCACAGCTACGGGTAAAATCAAACCCATTCTCGTATTTACCAGTTTAAGATTATTCATTAGTAAATAGGAGGGGATTAACCCACCATTAAAATACATAGTAAAGATAAACATTAGTGTGAAGAATCTCTTAAGCATCAGATTTTTTCTTGACAACACATATGCAGCAGTCGCAGTGGCTACAATGTTAACCATCGTACCCACGACAACATAAAAAATTGTATTACCGTAGCCTATGTAGATAGATGAATTCGAAAACACCTTTTTATAAGCTGATAAAGAAAAACCTACCGGCCAGAATAAAGCTCCTTTGACACTCATAATCTTTACCGGGTCACTGAAGGATGCAAACAAAACATATGCAAAAGGATATAAGGTTATAAAGGCCAATAAGACTAAAAAAATGTAGTTAAAAACAGAGAACATTCGTTCTCCCTTGCTTCTTTTCATTATCTTTCATCCCCCTTTACCATAAACTGCTGTCGGTCAGTTTTTTGCATATCTTATTTGCTGTAATTAGCAACACTAGATTGATTACTGAGTTAAACAAATCAACAGCTGCTCCAAAACTATAATTCAGGTCCAAAAGACCTTTTCTATATACATAAGTTGAAATCACATCCGCGGTCTCATAAATTGATGAATTATATAATAATATAATTTTCTCGTATCCAAGACTCATCATAGACCCTATTCTTAAAATGAACATGGTTATAATTGTTGGCATTATTCCGGGAATTGTAACATTTAGTACCTGCTTAAATCTACCAGCACCATCTATCTTTGCCGCTTCATATAATTCAGGGTTTATACCAGTGATAGCAGCGATGTAGATAATGGAACTCCAGCCAACTCCCTGCCAGATTTCAGAAGTAATATAAATGGGACGGAACATATTAGGAATTGTTAACAAGTTCTTCTGTGGTAGACCAAATGAGGTCAATATCTTTGTAATAAAACCATCAGTACCTACGAACTGTAGAATCATACCTGCTATAACAACGGTAGAAATAAAATGAGGTAAATAGCTTATTGTCTGTATTGTCCTTTTAAAGCGTACATTTCGAACCTCATTTAAGAGTAATGCCAGTATGATAGGCGCAGGAAATCCAATAATCAAATTAAGTAAATTAATAAGCAAGGTATTTCTTATTAATCGATTGAAATAAATCCCTTTAAAAAAAGTTATAAAGTTTTCTAGTCCTATCCATTCACTTCCTGTAATACCTAACCTTGGTCTAAAATTTCTAAAAGCTATCTGAGCTCCATACATTGGAAAATAGCAAAACACAAGATAATATAACACTACAGGTAGCAAC
>SHOH01000041.1 GCA_004294845.1 Anaerolineaceae bacterium | reverse complement strand
CAAATATATTTGCCCATTTAATTTCATCTGCTTTGGTCATACCAAATCCTCCGTCACAATCTATAATATAGCAATCGGTTAATTAGTTGCTATTATGATCCTTAATATGAAATTTAGCATCCTGCTGCCCAAGCCCGATAATCAAATCTCTATACATATCCTCCAGATTTTTTGTTGGTTTCCATCCTAATTTACGAAGTTTCTCTGATGAAAGCCTTATATTCGTATCAGCTGCATATCCATATGAAATATCCTTCGGAATATCATAGATCACATTTATTTTACCTAGTGCTATCTTATCAGCTACCAGCTTTGCCATATCTCGTATTCTCATGGTATTCTCTTCATTAACTACATTGTAGGCTTCTCCATCTTGTCCATCAATTAAAATTTTCAATAGGGCATTAACTGCATCTTGCGATTCACAGTAATTTCCCTCTGATAATCCTTCAGTGTGGAGAATAATATCCTCATTCCTGCATACAGATCTTGCAAACTGTGCAAACACACGGCTATCATTTGGGTCTATACCATAGCCAAATATCTGTGCTAACCGTGCTATTTTTACCGGTAGCTCATGCTCCTTATGATATATATAGCAATAATGCTCGGCAATCCTCTTACCCAAAGGATAACAGCTTCTGGCTGAAAATATACCCAAATCACCGAGCATATCCTCAGTGACTAAGCATTCTCCATTTTCTATTACACCATATACCTCCATGGATGATAGGTATACCATTGACTTAACCCTTTTATGGCGGGCTAAATCAAGAATGTTTTTTGTTCCTATTACAATACCATCCAAAACTTCTACTGGGTTTGATATCATTATGGATGACTTTGTTACTGAAGCACAATGGATTATATAATCTATAGGCATATCGAACCTGTTCGGATGAATTTCCTCTAGTGATTCTTCTATGAAGGTAATGCATTTATTTCTATCTTCTCTTGATGGATACTTGTCCCTTGCCTTTTGAAGGTTACGAACGGGAAAAACAAGCTTTATGCCTGCATTATGTAAGGTATTCATCGATATTAGCTCATTAGTAAGTAAGCCACCTATAAAACCAGTGGCTCCAGTGATGAGGACTGTGGAGTTGAAAATTCCATTTTTATCGTTGCTCATTCTAAGCCTTTCTACAATAAGTATTGTCAAATTTCTAATTCGTAATTATCCTATCCGGCTATTTACTATTGTCTTCCAAATAATTTTTCCATTAGAAACACAATCTATGTTCGGATTAACCACACTATTAATCGCATTAATATTACCGATAAAACTATTTAGACTCGTCTCGTTTCTTTCATATATAACACTGCTTTGAGGTCTTACTCTTTCTGAAAAAAACTCAACCTCTTTCTCATTTAGTACATCGTGTCTTACAATGTCGTTACCTGCACTTGGTAATATCAGTAACTCATCCCCATCTTTAATCCACCCCAAATACATTGGTAAATTACTCTTATCATTAAATTGACATTTATCATCTTCCAGTATGCAAGTTAAATTCTGATTTTTATATACTTTATAAATATTAGAGTTCTTACATGGCAAAACAATAATATATTGATCATCAACAATAAGATTCATAAAGATTGCTTTTTTCGATGTGTCAAGCTTTATATAATCAATAGTCTTTGATGCAAAATCTACACATAATATCGCTCCTCCAATAGCTAAAGTCAATAAATAATGTCCATTATCATAGATAATACCTCTTAACCTAAGATTATCTGAAAGATGATAAAGCTCTATCTCTCCGGTCGTTAGATCTGTTTTTATAATGTATGCCGTATTATATACTACGGTCATCAATGTTTTATTAACTAAGCATGTAGAAGTTAAGCTTAAAATATTGTTTTCTGTTACATCAAATATATTAAGTAGCTTATTATTCCACTCCTCATGCTTATAAAATATCTTTTGTTCTATATTAAATTCATACAAGGGCTGATCTAGCTGTCTTGGAAGAATCCATATTTTATTACCATCTAAAAAGGCATCTGATGCATGTATTTCTTTTACACCAGCGGGTAAATAGTATTCCATCACTTCTGTATCTAAATCATATGAGCTTATAACATTACCCTTAAATGGAATAAAAAATAACACCCTGTTATAAGTAATTATTCTTCGATGTATTTCACATGTGTTTTCCTCACACATAAATACCGCTAATTTAATGATTTCATTGTCATCCACATGCATTTTATACAGACCATTATGATCAATTGCAGAAAACCAGATTATATCCTGTTCTTTATATGCGTCATAGCAGTTAAATCCCATAATTCTTACCCCTAGCTTTATTTATGTGTCTTAGCGCTGTTTCAACTGTATAATATGTACACAATTCTGCGTTCAAATCCTTTAATGTATATATTACCTCGTTAACTATTTTATCATCCTTAATAGCTACTACTATTAATGGATTATCATATTCATCTAAGCTTGATTTCATCTTTTCTACAGATACAATTTGGTTATCTTGCTTCTTAGGATCGCTATCACATATTAGCACAGGTTTTATACCATTATCTAGTAGCTTTTTATTTATAATTCCACCATAGTTACCCGCACCATAAATAATTATCTTCTTGTCCAATAGCTCCACATAATCATCTTCATATTCTATAATGGCTATGTTATTTGCTCTCTCATGAGTTATTGTATTATCTTCAAATAGTCTTTGTTTAAAAAAATCGATCATCTTTTTACTATACCAAAGTAACTCTTTCCGATTACGTAACTTATCGTAGCTTGGTATTACTATATCAGGCATAGTTCCCAATGTAAGAAAATGACTGGCATTAACGCAATAATCGCTTTTGCAATTATATCCGATCGGATACTCAGGAATTCTCTCTGATATATCATTATAAATATTATAGAAAACAGGTTCCGCATAACAACGTTTAAGCTCCCCTGTTTTTAGAATCAATTTATATGACCATGCCCCTGCATAGCAATAGTGGCATCTCTTTTTATTAAAGCTATCATATGTAAAATCAAAAAGATTTGATTCTGTGTGCTTTCCCATTGTAAAATATTCTTTTTCATTTTCAGTATAAATAGTAAACGGTATTTCGCCCTCTTTTCGAGTAACAACAAACTGTGGCAGTCCACCAATATTTTCAACACATATGCTTTTTATCTCATCGATTCTCTCTATATATGAATCACATAAGTTACATTGAACAACTAATGAAATACTATTTTTGTTAACAATATCAACATTTCTGAAAAATGATTTTAAGTTTTTTGTCCTTGTTAGTTCATCATAATGAAAAGAAAATGCTATATGAAGTCTACTTAATAGTTCATGATCTAATGCTATCAGTTCATCGAACCTATTGGATAGAGTTCCATTTGTAGTGACATTTACAAAATTACCTGTTACTAATAGCTTTTCTATTAAATCAATAATATAATGTGGTAATAATGTCTCTCCTGCACCACAAAGGTTTATATAGCTTACACCACCTAATCTATCTGGAGACAAAGCTTTAGCAATAAACTCTATAGAGTAAGGTAACTCTTCTATATTATTCGTTCTTCTATTCTCTTGAATTACATAACAATACTCACATTTAAGGTTGCATGCAGTTACCGGAACGGTGCATTCAATAAATTTTTTCGTAAGTATCACTTCCTTTCTTTAATCTATACTTATCACTATTACCTTAACTAATTAGATTATCATGACCTAACAACAAAGAATGCCTACTCGTATCAACTTATGCTTTGCAAAGAAGAACTATATCATCTTTTATAAAACCAAATTGCTCTACTGTTTTACTGTCTAATAGCACCTCAGGTGAATAAATTCCAACTTTCAAACCATATGCTTCCAACCGTTCTTTATAATCACGGCCGTATAATCTTACATGATCTTTTTGACCATAAAAGATAGTTCTATCGTATTCATTATCATATTTATCATCCTCCAAAGTGTCAACATCCATACATATTGGAAACGAAAGCATTATAGACCCGTTCAATTTCAAACAACGAATTAGTTCCTTAATAGCTTTTTCTTCATCTAGAACATGTTCTAGAATATGATTAGCAATAATATAGTCAAACTTATTATCATCAAACTGTATATTGGTTATATCTATCTTGTAATCTGCTTTACTTAACTCAATATCTCCTGTTATATATGTAACTACATTTTTTTTTCTAAGATTAAGCTGTATCATTCTCTCAGGTGCAAAATGCAATATATTACAATTACCATCCATCATATTCGTATAATTCTCTATAACATAATATTGCCATCTAACCCTATCATAACATCCACATATAGGGCAACCACCTAGACGCTTACCATTTCCTATAATTGAATACTTTGTACGATTATCCTCTCCTATATAACTCCAGTTATATACATTGGAATTACATAAGTTACATTTTCCTATAGATGGTAACACCAGTTCTAGCGCATTCGCTAGTCTCATACAGCGTAACTTGTCATTAATATCTTGTATATCTTTCTTTATATCATCATAATATTTATCACTAGTAATCGCAATAATAGTATCGTCATGCAACTCTTTGAGATGTTCTTTACTTTGTATTATAAAACCATAAAAGTTCATACCATATTTACTCGTAGAGTTATCTATAATTGCATCAACATAATTTAAAATATTAATGTTACTACTAATAAAGTTAACTAAGTTAGCACCTGCACCATATAATATAATTTTTTTCACAACTGTCTCCTCCTACTGTTAAATATGATAAACATAGAGTTTTTTATATTTAACTATTTATCAAATCCAACTCAACTTGTATGGTTTTTTCAAATCCACATTTTTCTCTTATAAACCTTGCTGCATTCCCTGAAAACTCCAAAAACATATCTCTATTATAGAATAGTTTTTCTACTGCATCTGCCATTCCCATATAATCTTCATAATCACACAAAATACCAGCAGTATCAGTAATATATTCAGGTACAGCTGCAACATTATTTGTGATTACAACCAAACCACTACTCATAGCTTCACACATTGATACACCCTGTGTGTCTTGCCTTGTGGGACAGAGGAATATACCGTGCGACTTATGTAATTGCGCTATTTCTATTTGGGTTAAGAATTTTCTATATAAGTGCACGTTTGGATAATTCTTAGTGATTAAACTTTGGAAATTTTTATCATATAATTCACCATCACCATATATATTGAATTCCATTTTATTAAAACATTCTCTTGTAGCTAAGTTCTCAATAGCTTTTGACGCAATATCATTTGCATACATTCGTGTTTTATGTGATTTTATTAATAATATCTTAGTAACATCAGATCTTTTTTTTCTTACATAGCTAAATAATTCGGAGTCAATATAATTTGGTATTATCCTATGATTTATAGGTAATATTCCAAAATCTTTTTTAACAACATTTTTCAACCAATTTGATACAAATATAAAATGAAAATTATCTTTTACAAAAATTCTCTTAAATAAGCCTTCTTTTTCTTTATTCATATATGCTAATTGTTCAAAATTTTCTGCAATTTCATCTTTTGAATAATTAAATAATCTTCTCTCCCATTTCAATATCTCATATCCATGTAACCACACATAAATATCGCATTTACCATTTATATATTTCTCAATATAATACAAAACTTCTTCTGTTGGAAAGTGAACAAGTACCTTTTTGTATTGCCCCTTACTTAATAGATATGATAGTCCATATCCATCCCCTTCATATACAGAGTTACCTTCAAACTCATATTTGCTTATTCCCATCTTTTCTATATATCCATAAGAATCCAAGGTCATACCGCTATTCTTATATGCCAATATTCTTCTATGCACAAATCCTAATCTATACCGATTATCTTCTTTAGGAAGACCACCATTACTAACTAATAAAACCTGCTTGTTATGCTCTATAATATTATCTTCGTATATAAAAGAATTATATTCTAGCAATTCATATAAGTGGACATAGACTCTTTCTATTCCCATGCACTTTAATTGCTTCTTTATTGGAATAAAGTTCTTAGGAGCAATTAAAAAGTATATAGTTTCATCATTTATATATCTCTCATAAGCTTCATAAGGTGAATATACTTTCATATTAAAAAAAAATGTATCCCATTTTTTCTCATCATTATCTACATAACCAATTATCTTGATTCCATTAATATTTGACAACGATTTTTTTATCTGACCCACTCTTGCAGAACAGCCAAAAATGAATATTTTTATATTCTTAGTATTCATATAAATCCCCTCCATACTACTGTTGTTCATTTATTCTCTTGTTTGCACAACCGGGTCTCTCCATACTATATTATTTGGCTCCACAAAAAAATCCTCTATCAACACTCTCTTAATTTTTTCTGCCACAAGTTTATTTTCAACAGCTATTACAATATAATCACAATTTATCATATCAATCACTTCAGGTGCATGAATGTGCATATCGCCAACCTTCTTCACATTTTTGTCTACCCAAGCGATAATATTACAATAATTCGTCTTTCTTATCTGTGAATAAAATTTATTACCTACATTACCCGCTGCATATAATACAATGCGTGAACCTCTATCTATCATCTCAAATGGAAATAAGTATTCCTTGAATCTATTAGATTTACTCACTCCATAAATCTTATTTTGCCTGTAATCATAAGAACTGTGAGATATGATGTATTGAAATTGCTCATAAGCATATTTGTTATAATAATCTTCTTTTTTTGTTCCAATAATATTAAAATCATAAAAAATATTATTTTTAAGCTCATTATACAATCTCTCAAATGCTATATCTTCTTTTAGTGATTCTAAATTATAAATGCAATTTGATAGGCAAAGATTACGAAACGTTTTCTCATTTTGATTATATAGGTTATAATTATTTAGTGCATTCTTGATATCCCTAAGAACATCAACAAATTGAAATGGACTTTCTGCATTTGTCCCTTGAAGACTATTGCTATTTCCAGTACGATATGAAATTAAATCTTTTCTAACAAATCCAATTCTATTAGATAATGCAAACGCTACTACAACAAAATAAGCATCGTTTACCCTCTTATAGGTCTGAAATCTTAATTTATTTTTTTCTATAAAACTTCTTCTATATAATTTATTCCAAGGGCATGTTGTAGTAAAATGAAACAAACTATCAAACTTATCACTTTCCAGATACTCGGCATTATATGGTATTAATTCCTCTTTTAACAAACCAGAATTATGATAAGCTCTATCTGTATCTTCTTCAAAATATTCTCCTCCAAATATAACAATATCTGCCTGAGTCTTTTCGGCATTCATGTAAGCTTCCATTAACATCTCAGGTTTGAAATAATCATCTGCATCTAAAAATGATAGATATTTACCCTTGGCAACAACCATACCAGTATTTCTAGCGACTCCTGCATAACTATTTCTCTGGTAAAAAACCTTGATTCTAGAATCTTTATTTGCATATTTTTCTAAAATATCTGCTGAACCATCTGTCGAACCATCATTAACACAAATAATCTCTATATTATTAAGTGTCTGCACTGATAAGCTATCCATGGCTATAGGTAAATATTTCTCAGCGTTATACACTGGCATAATAACTGAAACATCTATCATTCTATATTCCCTCACGATCCATTAATATTTATCAAAACTTACACGTAACTTAGCTATCATTTTTTTATATACTTCCTGATTCCAGTATTCTGGATGAATACCATATTTAAATTCCTTCGGGGTGTATACATCTTGTTTTGGCATATCATAAATCTGAACATCCATTCCAATATTCCGAGTGAAGTAAGTTTCCATCTTTTCAATCATAATATTAGTATTCTCAAGTTCCTTGCAGTTTTCATAGTATGCATATTCCTGTCCATTATCATATTTAAGAGCTAATCTACTTTTTATTAGAATGATTTTTCTATTTGGATTTCTTTTTAGATATGATATAAATTCATTACACTTTTGCCTCCATAAAATCATATGTTCACCTGAGCCGGCTTTTATTATTTCTATAAGTTTCATACCTTTTACATCTGAGTCATAATATGCTTCACTAAGTGTTATATAATTTCCATCTTCTAATCTCCCTACATCATACCGCTCCTCAAGAAAATCAATAACAAAAAAATCTGGCTTATTATTATTTTCGATCAATGAATGTAACAGTTCCCCTTTAAAGTCCTTCCATATAACATCCCTACGAAACAAGTCATTATTCACAATTGTAATATCTCCATTAGTACCTTCGGACATTTGCGCAATTAGACTCGAAAACGGGAGATGATAATCTAATTGATTTTTATCTATCCCAATTTGATGAATAATCCATCTACTACTAAAACTCCCTAGTAGCCAGAAACTATATTCCCAAAGCCGCTTGGAATTATTGAAATATCTATTATAAAAATCTATAATTTTTGGTAAGAAATATTTCTCAACATAAGCTAGGCCCATCTTATCACTACATAAATTATACGCAAAATATATTCTTGTTTCGGAGTAACGCTTCAAAGATGAATAATACTTTGAAACCAGATTGAGCCCAATAAAATAATCCATAAAGTGTTCACATGCATCCACCAAATAAATCCTTGACCTATAGTCACTTACTATACTACCGCTACGATTTATTCGATAGTAATAAATAGCTTCATCACAATTTATTATTTTATTTGACAGAAAAGCTATCATAGGAAAAATAGCATTATCTTCGTGAGGGATGCTTGGCATATACAAATTATTATCTAGAAGAAAATTTTTTCTATATAATTTAGCCCATACCATAACAACCCCATATTGTAGATAAATACTTCTATCCAAATCAGTTTCTATTAACTCATTTATTAATTTACTGCGGTTAATTCTTTTAGATAGCCTAGTTTTGTCATCTACTTCTATATAATCCGCTGCCACTACATCGGCTTGTTTAGCTTCTGCTAATTTTAACAGTTCTTCTATTGCATATAAAGCTATCCAGTCATCAGAATCTAGGAAAAATACATACTTTCCCTTTGCATTATAAAGACCCATGTTTCGTGTCGCGCTTAAACCCTCGTTTTGCTTCGATATATATTTAATCCTAGAATCCCTTTTAGTCCATTTCTCACAGATTTTACCAGTACTATCTGTAGAGCCATCATTAATTAAAATAATCTCAATATTTTTATATGTTTGATTAATAACAGACTCTAAACACTCTTCAAGATATTTTTCAACATTATAAGCAGGTATTATTATACTTACCATCTCTACTGTCATAAAATTGTCCTCTCATAAATATTAATTTGTTTACCAAATATTCTTTCAATTACACTTCAAACTCCGATTTTTCATGCAAAATTGCATCAAAAGCTTTATTCATCCTGCTCTTAATAATGGTAAACTCTTCTGGACTACAATGTTCATTTATACTAATCATTTGATATTTTTGTTCTTCAATATCTCTTGCCACTTCCTCATAATTGCTTAAATCCACCTGATAGAATTTGCCCAAGGTTCTCCGTGGATTGAATTTGCCTGAACAAAGCTGCCAATATCGTATTAAGTATTGAGAAACATCATTATAGGATCTAAAATGATTCATTGATGCCCTATCGAGTAGCTCCCCCTCAATCTGCCATAAATATGAAAGAACTGATTTCTTCATAGCACTTGGCATATGTGGATCTCTAAAACCTGCAAAGTCATACCAATAATTTAGGGACTTAGTTCTTTCCAATAGTTCTCCATAATCGCTATTATACCATTTATCCCAGTTCTGCTTTTGTACCTCACGCTTTTTAAAATGCTTATTGATTATTATCATATTATTTACCTGAACATATCGAGCCATATTAGAGATTGCTCCTGTTTCCACAGGTGTAATATGTCCTTCAACAGCCTCATCACAGACCAGGTTATCTTTAAAATAATATGTTTCATCAATCGGCTGCAATGGAAAAAAATCATCATTAAAAATAATAAAATTCTCTGATAGTTCTTCTATTCTATGATAGTTCATCTCTATAGTGTTTGAGTTATATGTTGGTAAATATTCGTTAGGTATGTACTCCTCATGCTTAACGATTCTTAATCGTGGACTTTTTTCATTTAGATATTCAGGTAGATGCCCCCAGGTTACAAAAAAAACTTTATTAATCCATGGCATAAACCTTTCAATCGCTCGGAACCAATACCTCATATTATCCCAACTCTGAAACCGAATACTAGATAAAGACTTTTTTTCAGCTCCATATATTAATGAGCGCGCATCTCTTTCCCTAATCCATTCAGGGTCACTTCCATCTACCCAAGGAACAATTACATCTATCTTGTCATTCATGGCTACACCATCCATTTTTTTTCAACATGAGCTATCTTCAAATTATTTCTATTACAAATAAAATAAATAGTCGTTAACACTTCTCCAAGGTATCCAATATATCTGTCCTTTCTTACCTCTCCGTCAGGCTCACATAATTCTTCAGCACGCTTTAATATTGGAAATAACCAGTTACAAAAATCATTATATGTCTGACAATCCGCCAGAAACATATTATAGTTATACAGATAAGATTCTTTAAGTATTTGCTTTGCTAACTCGTAATACTCAGGTGATACTTCCTTTAACGCCAAAAACATTTTCTGTTGATCTTCAATAGATATATATCTACCGTATTGCCCTGAAGTATCAGGGTAGCATACAAATGGCAAGGGTAATACCACATTTATATGATTTTGTTTTATCTTACTAATATCGTTATTATCTAATACTAACATCCTTCTATAATGACAAATTCCCATATACTCATCACTTCTATTTTTCCACACCCAATACATTGCAGTTAACTCAGAGTAGTTTGGATTTTTATATGATATATTATCTCCTGTATTGTCCTGTAATCCTGATATTCTATTATCCGTCAGAGCCGCTCCCACCTGTATTGGCTGTATCCAGGATGGTATATGGTAATCTCCTATAAGAATAGGATCTCTATGGAATTTAGCCATATGCATGTTTACTCCTGATAAATCCTTATCTCTTTCTGATAACTGTATACTTTCATTATATTTTAATGTGGGGATATCCTCCAATAATGTGAAACGACCCTTTTTTCTAAAATATTCACTCATTATCAGATACTCCATATGTGTATCCACATACAAGCTTTTTCCTATACCTAACTGCTCGAGCTTATTCTTAATATCCTCATGATAAATCTCAGGAGTAGCTACAATGACAAGAGATGATGAACTAATATTCTCATTAAATTCAATAACGAGTATACCGTCTATAATCAAAGGATTATTATCAATGGAACTGACTACAAATGCTTCAGGCATTCTACCAATCACTTCCTTTATAGCCACATATACACCATAGGCTACGACCTGTGCGCCATAAATAATTAATCTTTCTGCTTTCTCAATCTGTCTCCAGACTGTATCTCTTTCACCAGTATAATTCATCATATCCTCACTTCCACATTCTGAATCATGATAGGCTTTCCTGTCTCTTTATATAATACAGCAACACTACTATAATCTCCGTAATAAGCATCGGATAAAGCAATAGCACGATATAAATCCGAAGTGTCATCATATATTCCATATGACTGCTGCTTGTAGTTCTTCATTATATCATTATATTCGCTTAATAGATGGGGTTTCATAGATGCTATTGTAGTTTCCATTAATGGATGTGGTCTCCACAGAATAGTAATATCTTCTTGTTTTTCATAAAAGAAACCCAACACCTTCTTTAGCTTATTAATATACTTCTCATCATTATCTAGTACCGCTTGAAGCGTTGTATTATATAATATTACCTTCTTTCTACTCCCATCCGGTCTCTTTATCACTCTTTCCCATTCTTCAGGAATATTAATATTTTCTCTGCTTACAGATGTAACTTTATCAAGCTTCGGTGATCCTAAAACTATAAACTTATCATCTAGATTTCCAAATAAGCCTTTACAATTATTTTCCGTTTCAAATTTACGAAATTCTGTGATATATGTTTGCTTTTCCTTTTCCGATAGAACAATTACCTTATCAGCATACATAGTTCCAGGTAGGACACAAAAATGCTTTGGCACATCACCTGCGGATACAAAGTAGGGAATATATACAAGCATTCCTACATGCTTTTTTAATTCCTTTGCATAGAAATCCAGATGAATACTTGTCGACTTATTAGCATAATCATAAGGATTATGAATATATGCAACATCTGGCTGTCTCTCAGCCAAATTATAATCTTCCCAGGATGTTATCGGTACATACTCGGGAAATTTATCTCCTTCATAATGCATTTGTCCTAATGTCCCATCCGGATTTTTATCAAAATAGGGAATAGGTATAACATATGCATTACAGCTATTATCCTCTTCTGTTGCCTTCCAGACACTTTCTAAGCTATCCCACATAGATGCATTATATGGTAGAAAGACAATCTCCTTTTTTGAATCTGGAATTTCATAGCTTATACTGTTTGATATCCTTGGGATATAGTTTCTTATTCTTTTTATAATTTTCCTAGACTTATTAATATCTAATTCAACAAGACTTAATTGATATATATCTTCACAATACTGTTCAAGTAGTTTGACTGTATTAGTCCCATCCCCTTCAGATTGCTCTATAATTTCCCCAATCTCAATAGCAGTCTGTTGACACTGAGTAAGTAGCTCAATAAGAGAACTATTGTCCTCTAATCCAATATTACCCTCTATAATATCGTTAGATTTCATCAAAGACTGTATCACATCAATTAATTGTTTTTTTACATGCTGTCTCATATGCTTATCCATCCTTTAGGATATCCGTTACTTATCTATATCCCGAATATCTGCTGATTCTCAGAGGCCTTACATAAGGCACGAAACAGATAATAATCCGCTGGCTCAGTTATCTTAATATTGTTCTTTGTGCTTTTTACCATATGCATTGGCTTGCCATATACACTTAATAAATGTGCCGAATCTATTGATTTAAATCCATCCGCATGTGCTTTATCATAGACTTCTGTTATATCCTTATAATAAAAGGATTGTGGTGCCTTTGCCACATACATCTGATGTCCTGCAGGAACATCACTAGCATAGCTGCTGTCTTTACTAATAACTATACTTTCTCTTGTCTGCTCTACTGTTATTGAGCTACCAAATTCCTTAACCATCTTAATATTTAGTGATATAATCTCCTCTGTAATTAAAGGTCTTACACCATCATGTATAAGTATAATATCTTCTGGGTTGGCTCTTTTCTTCAGTGCCATAAGACCATTATATATAGAGTCGTGCCCTGAATCACCACCCGAAACTATTTCTGACACCTTTCTTACTCCAAATCTATGTAAAAAACCCGAAAATCTTTCAATCCAATCTTCAATGCAGACAACAATAATATCATCGATTTCTTCATGATACTCAAAATGCTCCAATGTATATATAATAATTGGCTTTCCATGTATTTCAATAAATTGTTTAGGCTTCGCTCTGCTATTCATACGCTGACCTGAACCACCTGCAAAAATCAATGCTCTAACCAAGATTACACCTTCTTTACAGTAAGCTATTAGTTAAACTCCAAATATCTGTTGGTTTTCTCTGGCTTCATACAAAGCCCTAAACATATAGAAATCTGCTGAATCTGATATTTTTATGTTATTCTTAGTGCTTTTAACAATGTGCATGGGAATATTATATAGGTTGCATAACTGAGCAGAATCGACTGTCTTTATATTGTCTTTGTATGCTTTCTCATAAGCTTCCAGAATTTGTCCATAATAAAAGGATTGAGGAGCCTTAGCAACAAATACATCTCTTCTATTCGGAATATCACTGATATTAATTCCATCTTTACTATGCACTATACTTTCTCTGGCAGGTTCAACAGTTATAGCCGCTCTGTATTTTTTTACAGCTTCTATATTGCTAGATATAAGTTCCTCAGTTATAAGGGGTCTTACACCATCATGGATAAGTACTATATCATCTTCTTTTACATTTTCCTTCATAGCAATAAGACCATAGAAAATTGAATCATGGCCTGTATTTCCACCTGGTACTATTTTTGAAACCTTAGTTATTCCATATTTTTGTAATATACTATGTAATTCACTGATATGACTTTCTAAAGATACAATAACTATATCATCAATATCATCATGAAGCTCAAAATGCTCCAGTGTATATATAATAATCGGTTTTCCATATAGCTCTAAGAATTGTTTTGGTCTGGAACTTAGACTCACTCGCTGTCCAGCACCCCCGGCAAAAATCAAAGCAGTTATCATATACGTATCACCTATCCTTTGTCCATTCTATATCTCTAATGTTAATTGTATCTTCTATTCTTATCATTTCCTGTCTCTTTCTATATTCTGTTAGTAATCTCTTGTAATTTCAGTCCTAAACACTGTAGTTGATTCATAATAGTAATGTTATCATAAACGCATTCACTTATAGCTTGTATTTTATCAAGTTTATCCTCTGAAAAGTCCTCCGATTCCATATAAACAATATATGGCAAATGCTCTATCCATTGATATACACCCTTAATTTTTCCTGTGGAGTTATTAAATGCAATACACGGGGTTGCTGTTATAGCAGCAAATATCATTCCATGCAATCTATCTGTAATGACTAACTTGGCTTTTTGAAACTGTTCAATCATTTTTTGTAATTCCGACTCTCCTGAACGAGACTTAATCGTTCTTTTTAAATGCATGTCTGACTCTATAACGGCTTCACCTTTTCTTATAAGAATTTGCTTAATGCTCTCTATTACATCGTCAGAACATACCTTTTCAAGATCATTCCTAAAGCACAGCATTATACCTTCTCTTTTTGTAAACGAATTATTGGTATAGTCTAATCCTAATGCCATGTCAGGAAACAATCCTAAATATTCTTTATCCCTATATTGATAGTGATATAGTCTATCATACGAAGCCTTATCTCTAGCAAATATATATAGTCCTTCTTGCATCCTATAAAACTCAGCTTCTTCTTTCATGTCATCTGCATTATTATCTATATAAGTAAGCGTATTTGGAAACATTATTTTAATATTGTTTGGAAAGGAGGCTATTAACTTCTTTACTATACCTCCACTTGTCCACATATTCCCTAAATATCCCCCACCCGAAATAAAAATAATATCATTATTATGTATGATTGCCTTATATAAGTCTTCATATTTTATCCACTCATCTGTGGTAATTTCTATCAAAGGCATATGCAAAAAATCTTCTCTTATAAATCTACGTTCTGATAATGCAATAGCATAGTCACCCAGATTTCCATGTTCAGGTGTCATTAGCAAATAACATTTTGTTTCAGGCTGCTCCCATACTTGACTATATATATCAACCCTTTTATTTAACATTTCCATCTGCTTTAAATAAGCGGTTCTATATTCGTTACCGTTCCATATTATCCTATTATTGGAAATTCCCAATAAATGCAGCTCATTTCTAATCTCTTTTGCTGACTTCTCATCTGCTACCGCAATAAAGATATAGTCAAATTCTTTATTCACTAATGAGATTATAGGGTTTACTGGAAGCTGTTCCTCTTGAAGCTTCCTATAATTTTTATCGACCCAATCTACAATTGTAGCATATTTACTCTCATTAATTTGAATGTAATATTTTCGTCCAATATTTCCTGCTCCATAGAGTACGATTCTGCAATCCCTCTCTAATAGGTAAAAAGGACAAGGATATTCATTTTTCTTATATAAAGGCATCCTGTTTTCAATATTTTGCTTTACTTGGTAATACTCGGCCTTTCCATATAGCTCACATTTATTTCTTTCTTCTTTATCCAAATTATATATATATATATTGCATGCCATATTATAAACATCATCTAGTATAGAAAAAACAATGGAATCATATAGAACACTATTAGTTTTAGCCTTATGCAAAAATGTAAGCATTTCTTTATGGGTTGTATATAATCCATGGAAGTTTTCAAATTTTCTTTTTATAGTCATAATGGAATTATGCCTTATTCGGCGTATGAAGAAATAGTCTGCTATATGTGCTACTCTTCCTGCTAACATCATACATTGAAATGTAAAAAGATTATCTTCGTGTAAAATATGTGGATAAAAAATTATTCCTTCTTTTAATAGAAAATCTCTACGGATAAATTGCAAACATACAGATACATAGTATTCCTTACTTTCTACAAACTCCTTCATCAACTCTTGTCCATTAAAATAAATTCCATAAGCTCGACTCCTTGAATATGCATTTTGATAATTCATATATTTATCCTTTAATTCGGGTAGGTCATATACTGTTTTAGCATCAAAATATAACACATCTAATTCATTGGCTCTAGAATATTCATACATTTTGGTTAAGGAATCCTCTTCCATCATATCATCGCTATCTAAAAAATAAACATACTCTCCTTGTGCTTCCATCAATCCTACATTACGAGCGCATGACAATCCTTGATTCTCTTGGTCAATTATCTTGATATTATCATGTTTCTGTGCAAATCTTTCTAAAATATCTTTTGATTTATCAGTTGAGCCATCATTCACACATATTATCTCTATATTAGATATCGGTTGACCTACTACGCTCATGAGACAATCCTTTAAATAGTTTTCTACATTATAAACCGGAATTATTACTGATACCTTTTTCATTTTATAATATTTCCTTCCATGCTATTCAATAGACACATTCTTTAGCCTTTGTAAAGCCGGCTTATAGTCCCCACACTTACTATAATAAGTATTTGCTTTCTCCGTCTGTCCAAGACACTCATAGATAACTCCAATGTTGTAATATGCACGGTAACTATTTACCCCATCCATCTTATATCTTATCATCTTAGTTGCCTTTATAAACTCAGCTATTGCCTCTTTAAATCTGGCATTATTCATATATATTAATCCCATCAGATATACAAAATCAGCGCTTACCGCAAACTCATCATATACTCCTAATAAGCCCATAGCGGTTTCATACTGCTTGCTGTTAAGAAGAGCATATCCATAGCTTTCAACCATATCCTGAACATATTCCAGCCTTGGATCCAGGTCAAAGTTTAGGGCTTTTCCAAACCATTCACATGAGGTCGAATATTCCTCCCGCATATAAAAAGACTTACCTAGTTGATAAAGTATATAGGGATCATCACCTTTATCAGCCAGTTCTTTTAGTAACAGGTTTATATTACGCTCTGTCTTTTTTGTCCTAGTATCTAGATCCCCTTCATAGCCTCCGTGGTATATATGAACAGGAAGGTCATAGATTTCTCCCGGCGCTATTCCTTTTCTCGGTATAAGCTGCTCATGAATTCGCCCCTCATAATGATATAACTCTTTTGAGAATAAGCGACTTATTCTGCTGTTAGTGCGATAGCTCTCATCTTTCCTAGAGTAATCATTGATAATCAAAAGTCGGCCTAATCCGTCCGGATATTTATGAATCATATCCTCCAGTTTGTCTTTATCACAGGATACCACAATCTCGTCAGCATCAATCATCATTATATACTCATTACTAGCTTTACTAATAACATAATTTCTGGCTGCAGCAAAATCCTGATCCCAAGCATAATCATATACCTTATCAGTATATCTGAGAGCAATCTCTTTTGACTTGTCCGTAGAACCGGTATCAGCAATAACTATCTCATATCCAAGATGAGATAATTTCTCTAAACAGTTCTCTAATATATTCTCTTCATTTTTTACAATCATACAGATTGATAACATGCTTATCCTCTTTCCTACTGTCCCATATAAATCTCTGCCATTAAAAAATCAACCTCAGTATCAATATCAATGGAGTACTTTTTATCCATTATATATGCATATGAGTTCTCACCGTAAAGTCCATTTGCACCATGTTTCTGAAAACGCTCCACATTAATCATGTAAATAGCCCCATTAATCCGATAATAAGTCTGTAGCTTCTGTCTTGGTAATTCAAGTATATCTTTATTTATAAACTGATTTAAGGATAAATCTGTGGGTAATGTATTGGTCCATAAGGGAGAATGATCCACCTCACATATACTTATTATGGCATCAGCATTCTTATCCTTATATAGCCTGTAGGCCTGCTTTATGTCCTCTGCAGTCCTAAGAGGTGTGGTTGGTTGAAGTAGGGTGACCATATCAAAAATCCTGTCTATCTGCCTATAGCGTGTTAATGCCTCCTTTACAACATCCCAGGAGGATGAAGTATCACAGGCATTATCTTTTGAACGTAGAAATGGTACAGAGGCTCCATACTCCTTGGCTATCTCGGCGTATTCACAGGAATCCGTCGACATATACACCTCATCGAATATTTGAGATTCTAAAGCAGCCTCAATGGTATAGGCCATCAAAGGTTTTCCATGAAGCAGTTTTATATTCTTATCTTTTAATCCCTTTGAACCGCTCCTCGCAGGAATAATAGCAAGACTTTTTACATTTTCCATACTGATAACCAGACCTTTCCTGAGATTTTCCTATGGTATGATTTCATATCGATATATTAATATTATAAAAGCTCTTTTTAAGGTTAATTTCTTTTACAAAGAGATAGTTTTTTAAGGTTTCAATTACTTTGTCTGAGGTATTGCCATTACCATAGGGGTTTTTAATATCTGATATTCTCAGACGAAACTCTTCACTTAATGCTTTTGTAATAGCTTTAGTAATCTCTACGGAGTCAGCCTCACAGGATATAACAGATTCAGCCAACAGTCTTCCCTTTTGCCTGTTACCTATATTAACCGTGGGAATATGAAATGATGGAGCTTCTATAAGTCCACTTGATGAATTACCGATTACTAAGCTGGCATGGCCAAGTGCGCTAAGATAGCGCTCCATACCAAGTGAGGTAACAGCTGCCACATTTTCATGATTCCTAGCGTAATCATCTATCATAAGATTAATAATTCTTCCATGAAGGTCGGCATTAGCCTTTGTAAAGATATATTTAAGCTCATTATGGATGTCACAAGCTTTAAGCAGAGAGGCAAATTGGTCTCTAATAGAGTCGTTTTCTAAGGTCACTGGGTGATATGTAACCACCGCAAATTGACCGGATAATGACATTCCTACGAATTCTTCCAGTTCCTTAAGCGGTAGCAATTGGGTATTCATTATATTCTCAACGCCTATAGCGCCGACCGTATATACTCTATCAGGTTCCTCTCCCAGCTGTATAACACGCTTTCTATACTCCTCGGTACTGGTAAAATGAAGATAGCTCATCTTTGTTATAGAATGTCTGATACTTTCATCTATGGCTCCCTCGGTGGTCTCACCGCCGTATAGATGTGCAATAGGAATTCCTGCGTTCATGGCGGCACAGCATACAGCTAAGGTTTCATATCGATCTCCTAAGACAAGAAGCATATCAGGCTTTATCTCATCAAAATACTTTGCAAATCCTATCAGGGCAAGCCCCATTGACTTTGATACTGACACGTGAGAATCCGAGTTCACCCCAATATCAATCTTACGATCGATAATAAAATTATCCTTTTCAATTTCACGATAGGTTAATCCAAATTCCGGAGAAAGGTGCATACCTGTTACAGCTATTCTAAGATCCAGCTCAGGTATATTATTAAGCTTAGCTATAATCGGTTTTAGCAGTCCGTATTCTGCTCTTGTTGCCGTCAATACACATATACGCTTCTTCATCTTACCCCTCAATCCAATCTTACCTATTGATACATGCATACATACGCTTAAAGCTCTATCTTTTCATCTGTTAAAAAGTCTCTTTTTGCTGTTTTACCTAATACCTCATGCCATCTCATTGGAGAAATTCCGTCCCCGGGCCTTTTGGCTGTTATATTATCACCTGTAAATATATCTCCCTTTAAAATATCATGCTTGGCTACTATGCTTTTTCTGGCTACCCTGATATTCATCAACTCAGATGGTGCAGGCTTCTTCTGGGCACTTCCAAGCGCTTTTTCTACATTCCTTATGGCTTTTACCATAGCAGAAAGCTCATCGGGCTGTAGGCTTGCCTTATGATCCGGACCATCCATATCTCTATCCAGAGTAAAATGCTTCTCTATAACAGTAGCACCCATAGCTACTGCAGCTATAGGTATCTCAATTCCCAAGGTATGGTCCGAATAACCGACATTTACTCCGAAGTGGGTTTTTATAGTCTCCATAGCCCGTAGATTCACATCCTCATAAGGCGTGGGGTACCCGGTATTACAATGAAGCACTGTAATTTTATTACGGTCATATTCGGAAAATATATCAAGTGCTTCCTGAATTTCCTCCATAGTACTCATACCGGTAGATAGTATCACCGGTTTGTTGGTCGCAGCTATTTCCATAAGATAAGGCTTATTAGTTATCTCACCGGATGGAATCTTCCAGTATGGCATATTAAATGTTTTTAAGAAATCCATACTTTCCAAATCAAATGGTGTTGATAGAAAATCAATATTGACTTTACTTACATAAGCAGCTAAGTCTATGAATTCATTTTCAGTTAGTTCCAACCTTCT
Source organism: Anaerolineaceae bacterium (assembly GCA_004294845.1). Taxonomy (GTDB): domain Bacteria; phylum Bacillota; class Clostridia; order Lachnospirales; family Lachnospiraceae; genus Mobilitalea. The sequence continues at coordinate 1,575 of SHOH01000041.1, read as the reverse complement.
TAGCATCATATATTGGCTTTCACAGGTACCTGTGGCATCAATCTGATACTTTGCCTTTGGGGCTTTTCTCGAAACCAGTCTATTAGCTTTAAAGGTTTGAAATTTAACCGCATCTGCTCCTGCTTTTGCGGCTTCATCTATCATCTTCCTGGCAATCTCATAACTTCCGTTATGATTAACACCGGCTTCAGCTATAATATATACTCTATTCATATTTGCCTCCATCTCTGCACATGTGCAAGGTTGAACATGCTTTTCTTTCAACCGATCACCTCTTTGCAGGGATTACCATAGGCTGTAACATGATTACTTATATGTGATAGAACTACACTTCCCATACCTATAATGGAATCCGTTCCGATATTCAAACCTTGCCTAATCATACTTCCGGCACCTATATGTGTATTTTCTCCTACTGCTACGTTACCGCATAAAATGCTTCCCGGGGCTATATGAGCAAAATCTCCAACACTACATTCATGCTCTATCAGTGCCATTGTATTAATAATTGCGCAATTTCCTATTTTACAACCAATATTAATAACCGCATTCTTACCAACATATATTCCCTCACCTAGACTTACCTCTGTTCCTACCACTGCTGACTTATCAATGATATTAGGAATATTATATCCGATTTGCTTAAGCCTATGGTACAGTCTTTGTCGTATGATAGGATTGCCTATAGAGCCTACCGTAATAAATGCATCAGTATAGCCCTCTTCCTTTAGTAAGGGTAAATTTTTATCACTACCGACAACAAAAATCCCTTCCCTCATATTTTTATCAATATCCAAGGAAGAGGATCCGCCCTTGTCTTTTACCACTAGTCCAATGCACTCATATAAATCAAGGGACTTAAGGCTGTCTAGTACCGAAAGACAATGGCCTCCCGCACCCAGTAATAAGATTTTTCTAATCTGCCCCATCACCTATCAGCCTCTCTCTCATTTTTTGAAGCTCGTCTAGCTGTCCCATATCCATCCAAGCATGTCCGCTTATAGGATAGACACCAACTTTTTCTCCTTGATCTATGCAGGCTTGTATGACATCCGTAATATGTATAAATGTATCCTTTGGTATTTTTTCCAGAAATCTCGGCTCTAAAATATAGAAACCAGTATTAGTAAGGAAGGAGAAAGTTGGTTTTTCTATTAACCTATTTACCCTGCCTGCCTCATTTAATTCAATTGTTCCATAGGGAAGAACCATGTTCTTGGAGGCACTTACAATGGTAATAATGTTTTTCTGCTCCTTATGGTAATCCAGTATTTTGGAATAATCCTCTTCTATGATAATATCACAATTTGTCACAAAGAAGGAATTGGAATATCTTCCCTCAAGCAGTCTTAAACCGCCTCCTGTTCCATAAAAATCGGCTTCCTCTATAAAGTCTATATCTCTCTTAATCTCATTATCTATAAAAAATGATTTAATAAAATTCTTTTTATAATTAACAATCATATCAAAATGTTTGCAACCAAACTCTTCAAAATGATCCATGATTATCTCTGTAATTGTCTTATCGCCAATGGGAATTAAGGGCTTGGGAAGTATCTGGGTATATGGATAAAG
>SHOH01000183.1 GCA_004294845.1 Anaerolineaceae bacterium | reverse complement strand
AAGGAGGTGGTTGGATGAGAGCTGATACAAATTATAGTATCATGACAGACGAAGATATAGTGGATAGAATACAAGCAGGAGATCGTCCTGCCATAGATTTTCTATTTGAAAAATATAAATATCTAGTCAGAAATAAAGCCAAGGCCTTATTTCTAATTGGTGGCGACAGGGATGATTTAATTCAGGAGGGAATGATAGGACTCTATAAGGCAATACGAGATTATCAAAAGGACAGACAGAGCTCATTCTTTAATTTTGCCGATTTATGTATATCAAGACAGATTTATAGCGCTATTAAAGCCTCCAATAGAAAGAAGAATATTCCTCTTAACACATACATCTCAATATATGCTCCCCTAACGAGTGGACAAGGAGAGGGTAGCGAGAAGGAAACCTTGGTTGACATAATGTACCAAGAGAATGGACTTAATCCTGAAGAAATGGTTATTGACAAAGAGAATACCAGTATGATAGAATATGAACTTGTAAGGCGCTTAAGCAACCTAGAAAAAGGGGTTCTTAGTTTGTATATGCAGGATTTAAAGTATGTTCAGATTGCCAAGGTGCTCGGCAAGGAGCCAAAGGCTATAGATAATGCATTAACAAGAATTAAGGCGAAGCTTAATCAGGTACTGAGAGATATTGAGAATCAGAATGCATAAGTCGTTTTTTATGTAAAGGACAATAGATCCTTTTATATGTTGCTGTTGTAGCTCAGTTGGTAGAGCACCTCATTGGTAATGAGGAGGTCCGCAGTTCGAATCTGCCCAACAGCTTTTCCGCTCTTTTCTTATTGTGTGCTAGGGTGGAGAAAATGTCCCATAAAATCATGGGACATTAAGAACATCGAGGTGTGGCTCAGCTTGGCTAGAGCGCTACGTTAGGGACGTAGAGGCCGCAGGTTCAAATCCTGTCACCTCGATTTTTTCTTGCAAAAGTTTATAATATTAATATTCATGCATATTTTGAGAGTCATAAGCATAACTATACAAAAAACCATTGACAAGAGATTTTTCATAAGGTATACTACATCCAACAATCATATCTGATTACTATGAATTAAACATGAAGCTGGTAGAGCTTTCGGGAAGGAGTTTATAGATGAGAACATCATCCATCATCATGTGCAATATGTTTAACATGTGTGGTATGTGTGCTATGTGCGACATGCCCTATATCATATTGTGCTCTGATAGATGAATGTGGTGTTTTCATGATAGAATAAACTCTAATAATTTTTTATCATAAAAATGGACTATAGAAAACCAACAGGAGGCTATCAGCTATCCTGTTTTTTTTTCTATAATCAATGATTGTTACAGAAAAAGGTAAAGTAAAGAATAAAGCTAGCGGAGGTGGATTATGGCTTATCGAGAACCAATGATTGAGCTGATTGGACTGGGAAAGACTTTTGAAAGTAAGAATAGTTATGTGAAAGCTTTAGAAGATATTAACCTTACCATATATGAGGGTGAAATCTTTGGGATTATTGGGCTAAGCGGTGCGGGCAAAAGCACCTTAGTTAGATGCATTAATTACTTAGAAAGACCAACAGCAGGAAAGGTTATATTTGACAAAACCGACTTGTCCCAGGTGAAAGATCATGAATTATTGATGATAAGACAGTCCATGGGTATGATATTCCAACAGTTTAATCTTTTGATGCAGCGTAATGTACTGCAAAACATCTGCTTTCCCTTAGAGATAGCAGGAGTATCGAAAAAGGATGCAAAAAAGCGTGCTTATGAGCTTTTAGAGGTTGTAGGTCTCACAGATAAGGCAAAGGCCTATCCGGCACAGCTATCAGGTGGTCAAAAACAGAGGGTTGCCATAGCAAGAGCCTTAGCGACAAAACCTAAGGTGCTCTTATGTGATGAAGCCACCAGTGCACTCGATCCGACTACCACGAGGTCTATTCTTGACCTCTTAAGAGAGATCAACAAAAGCTTAGGGATTACCATAGTAGTGATTACTCATGAAATGAGCGTTATTGAAGAAATATGTAATCGTGTTGCAATTATTGATGCCAGCAAAATGGCTGAGATGGGCGATGTGGAAGAGGTATTCATGCGACCTAAATCAAAGATTGCAAGACAGCTTGTATTTTCAGGGGCAAATCATATCGAATCCTTTGTTGGAGAGGATAAATGTCGTATTATTTTTGACGGTAGAACCTCCTTTGAGCCTGTAATTGCCAATATGGTATTGGAATGCAGAACACCAGTGAATATTTTATTTGCAGATACAAAGGATATAGATGGTAAGGCATTTGGACAGATGGTAATACAGCTACCTGAGGATGAAAGCAGTAAAAAACGTATATTTGCATATCTTGAAACCAATAAAATACCCCATGAGGAGGTGATATAGCATGTTTAGCCAGGCAGTACTTGAAATGATTGGTATGGGTATTCTAGAGACGCTATATATGACTATATTATCTTCACTATTGGCATATATATTGGGGCTTCCGTTGGGAATACTATTAGTGGTGACAGATAAGGATGGGATAGCTCCTGTGGTTTTATTAAACCGAATTATAGGAGTAATAGTGAATATATTTCGATCTATCCCTTTTGTCATATTATTAGTAGCCTTAATGCCATTTACGAGAGCAATTATCGGTACCACACTTGGGCCAAATGCTCTGGTTGTACCCTTGGTCATAGGCTCGGCACCGTATATAGCAAGGCTTGTAGAGTCATCCCTAAAGGAAGTGGACCATGGTATTATAGAAGCAGCTCAGTCCATGGGAGCATCTCCATGGCAGATAGTGTTCAAGGTACTTATACCTGAGGCTATGCCATCACTGATTATGGGAGGAGCTATTGCCGTAATAACTATACTCAGTTATTCTGCAATGGGTGGATTTGTCGGAGCGGGAGGACTCGGTACCATAGCTATAAATTATGGTTATTACCGGTATCAGGGAGACAAAATGCTAGTCACCGTAGCACTATTGGTTCTGATTGTGCAGGGAGTTCAGGAGCTCGGAGGAAGGCTAATGAGACGTTCTGACAAAAGATTATAGAACATAAGAATTTATCAATATTTGAATCAAGTATAAATTAAAAATATTAGGAGGAAGAGAAATGAAAAAAATTGCTTTAATATTAGTATTATTATCATTATTTGTAGCTGTCCTTGGAGGCTGTACTTCTGATAATAAGGATACGGGGAAACAAAATGATTCTGCAAACGAAGAAAATAAGAAAGACAGTACCAAGCAGGAGAATACTGAGAAGGATAATGGCCAGAAGGAGAGTACAGAGACTAAAAAAATTGTAGTAGGAGCAAGTATAACACCACATGCTGAGATTCTTGAGACGGCAAAGAGTGTATTGGCAGCTAAGGGCTTCGAGCTTAGCATAATTGAGTATAACGATTATGTTCAGCCAAATGTAGCCTTGGATGCCGGTGATTTGGATGCAAACTACTTCCAGCATCAGCCATATTTGGATCAATTCAATGAAGAAAGAGGCATGGATCTGGTATCTGTAGCTATTATCCATTATGAACCCTTTGGTATCTATCCCGGAAAAACCAAAAGCATTGATGATTTAAAGGACGGGGCAGAGATTGCCGTTCCCAATGATGGAACAAATGAAGCAAGAGCATTGCTTTTACTGGAAGCTCAGGGTCTTATAAAGTTGGCTGAAGGTGTAGGCATGGAAGCTACAGTCATTGATATCGTTGAGAATCCCAAAAACCTTAAAATCCATGAAATTGAAGCAGCACAGCTTGCACGTTCGCTTCAGGACGTAGACCTAGCCGTTATCAATGGCAACTTCGCTATACAGGCAGGTTTAAATGTCTCAAAAGACGCCATAGCTGTAGAGGATAAGGATTCCGTAGCAGCAGAAACCTATGGAAATGTCATCGCCATAAGAAAAGGTGATGAGAACAGAGAAGAAATCAAGGCTCTAGTAGAAGCGTTAAAAAGTGATGAAGTAAAGGAATATATAGAATCCACCTATGAAGGGGCAGTCGTTCCAAAATTCTAAGGTGAGGCATACTC
>SHOH01000182.1 GCA_004294845.1 Anaerolineaceae bacterium | reverse complement strand
ATCAAATTATCAATCTGATATTCTAATTTGCATAAATCATCGTCATTATATATGACCTTAGTAAACGCCTTAAGAAAATCTTCTTCCTTACTTTGACTTTCAAATATTGCGTCAATCTTCTCATCTGAATAGCTCCGGTATTGCTTGAGCCTATTTCTTCTTGAGCTTGTTGATGAATAAACATACCACACCTCATCACATACAAAATCATAGCCGGATTCTATCATTAATGCTGTTTCAATTATACAATAAGGTACAACATTACTATCTCTCTTCTCGGCAATTATCTTTTGTACTTCGATTAATACATTAGGATGGGTAAGGCTGTTTAGCTTAAGCAGTTTTTCCTTATCGGTAAATACAATTTGGGATAGCTTACTTTTGTCGATGGAACCATCCTCCACAAGAATCTCCCTACCAAAGTAATCAACTACTCCCTGATAGCTTATACCCCCTGGCATCATTTGCTCTCTTGCTATGCTGTCGGAATTAATTAAATATGCCTTATATTTTTTAATCATTATGTCTGCAACCAAAGATTTTCCGCTACCTATACCCCCTGTAATTCCTATAACTTTCATATTATTCTCCTTCTCCCCCAGAACTTCAAAATCACTACATATATCACTTAGTCTCATACCAGTTGTTTCCAATTTTAACATCAGTCTCAAGAGGTACATCAAGATTCGCTGCACCTAGCATTTCCTCAGTCATTATCAGCTTTACTTCCTCTATCTCATCCATATGCGCTTCAACCAAGAGCTCATCGTGAACCTGTAGTATTAATCGTGAGCGCATATTATTAACCTTTAGTCTCTGATTGACACGATTCATTGCAATCTTTATTATATCAGCCGCTGTTCCTTGAATAGGTGAATTCATCGCCACCCGCTCCCCAAAGGAACGCTGCATAAAATTACTGGAAGAAAGCTCGGGTATAGGCCTTCTGCGTCCAAATAATGTGGTTGAATAGCCCTCCTTCTTAGCCTCTGCCACCAATCTGTCAAGATAATTCTTAATCTTTGGATAGGTCTCAAAATACTTATCTATAAAACGCTCGGCTTCTTTTCTGCTAATATTCAAATCCTGCCCCAAGCCAAATGAGCTAATGCCATATATAATTCCAAAATTCACAGCCTTGGCATTGCTTCTCTGGAGTTCAGTCACTTCATCAAATGGTGTATGGAATACCTCAGATGCAGTAATCCTATGAATATCCTTTGCTTCCTTATAGGCATTTATAAGCCTCTCATCCCCTGACATATGAGCCAGGACCCTAAGCTCAATCTGGGAATAGTCCGCATCCAGAAATACAAAGTCATCCTTAGGAATGAAGACCTTCCTTATCTTTCTACCTAGCTCCATACGAATTGGAATGTTCTGAAGATTAGGATCCGTACTGCTAATTCTTCCTGTAGCAGCTATGGTCTGATGGAACTTTCCATGAATTCTTTCATCCTCTTTAATATATACCGCCAGTCCGTCAGCATAAGTGGATTTCAGCTTGGTAAGTTGTCTATATTCCAGAATCATGGAGATAACAGGATGCTCGCTCACAAGCTTTTCCAGTATATCTGCTGCTGTGGAATATCCGGTTTTTGTCTTCTTTGCAAATGGAAGCCTCAGCTTTTCAAACAGAATTACACCCAACTGCTTAGGAGAATTAATATTGAAGCTTTCACCAACCTGCTCATAAATCTGTTTCTCCAAGGATATGATGCCCACCTCTAGATGATCACCGTATTCCTTTAAAGCCTCCTTATTCACACGAATACCGCGTTCTTCCATATCATAGAGAGTATATATAAGAGGCATCTCAATATCTTCAAATAAGTCTAGCATTCCTTCCTCGGAAAGTAACTTCTCAAGCCTAGGTGCTGCCGCAAATGCTACATAAGCACAGTAACATCCGTAAGTAGCAAATTCCTTGGGCATCTCCTCCATGGCTTGTGTAAGTCCCGTCTTACCTAAGAGATCCCCTATAGATGGAACCGTCATAGCAAGGTAATCCCTGGCTATATCATCATAGTGGTAGGTATCCGTAAGCGGATTAAGAAGATATGCAGCAATCATGCTGTCAAATACCTGTGTCCTTTCATCTGCCTTCAAATATCTCAGCTGATTTTTTAAATCGATAAGAGCAAGAGGTATCTTTTCCTTAATAAGCCCGGATGTCTTATCTACTATATAATCCTCGGTTATCATACCTGTTCGTAGAATTAAGTATATCTGTTTTTCACTAAGGCAAAGAGATATTCCAAGAAGCTGGTCCCGGTCAATGATCAACTGCATTCCTATCGGATGTCCTTTAGTAAGCTTAATCTTATCGAAAACCTTATCGGCTTCACCAAGGTCATCAACTACCTTAAAATATTCCTCTATTCCCAAGGAATGATCTATCTCCATGTCTTGGAACTTAGAAAGAAGACTCTTAAATTCCAGATTTTTAAACCATACATATACCTCTTCATTATATATATTATCAAGGATAGCATCCTCTATCTTGAATTCCAGATCACAGTCTGTACAGATCGTAGCTAACTTCTTAGACAAATAGGCCAAGTCCTTATTCTCTTTTAAGGTAGTCGTTACCTTTCCCGGGGACAACTCATCTATATGGTCATAAAGATTTTCTATAGATTTGTACTCAGCAATCAGTTTCCCGGCGGTCTTTTCACCGACACCGGGTATACCGGGAATATTATCGGAAGTATCGCCCATAAGTCCCTTTAAATCTATGAACTGCTTAGGTGTAACATTATATTTATCCAGCACGTCATCCGCCAGATAATCCTCAATCTCTGTACCGGTTCTTTTAGTTTTTGGTATCCTAACCTTAATTTTATTACTGGCCAACTGCAAGAGATCTCTGTCCCCTGATACAAGAGATACATTATATCCATCCTTCTCTGCCTGTGTCGCAAGAGTCCCCAGTACATCATCAGCTTCAAATCCCGGCTTTTCGATTACTACCACATTCATAGCCTTTAAGACATCCTTCATTACCGGTACCTGCTGCCTCAGCTCTTCCGGCATAGGCTTTCTGGTACCTTTATATTCGGTAAACATATCATGTCTAAAGGTCGGATGATGAGTATCAAAGGCAACTGCCAAATACTCCGGCTGCTCCTCATCAATAATTTTATATAGTATATTTAAAAAACCCAATATAGCATTGGTATGCTCTCCCTTGGAGGTTGTCAAATCCGGAAGACCATAAAATGCTCTAAATAAAATACTATGTCCGTCAATTAATACAATTTTTTTATCCATATAAATTTTCGCAGATATATACTACGAAATCCTCCTTCCTTAGATGCTTATTATATTTCTTTAATAAATCCTTGCTTCTATACCCTTATTCTATCTCTCCTATAGCTTTATTGCCCTCTAATTCTTCAAAGTATCTGTTAAGCTCATTTGTAGGCTTGTCAAACCGATTTTCCATAAATGAAGTCCTTAGCTGAAACCTACTTTCTTTCACGGGATTAACTTCCTCTTTCGGTATAAAATAATGATATAGACTAAAAAATATTGACATAGAGAGTATTATCATAATCAATACGCCCTTCTTACGGTAATAATTATACCTCAGATGGATAATTCTTTCCTGTGCGTGTTCTATTTTATCCTTTAGTTCCTGACTATAATCGTTAGATAGATGCTTGTCCTCATCCAACTGCTTCATGGCTGTTAAAAGGGCATAATAAACCTCCAGCTCTTCCCTGCATTCCTCACAAGACTCTACATGCTCTAAAAACTCTTCCTGCTCATTTATATTTAGTTCATCATTGATAAAGGCTGTTATTAAGCTTTGAGCTTCTATACAGGTCATTACATGCTCCTTTTTATACTTTGATATGAATATTTACATTCTGTAATAAAGAATATTCATATTCATGCTTGAATTATAAAATCAATTATGATAGAATTATCAAGGTCACTAAGCGGATGTGGCGGAATGGCAGACGCAGTAGACTCAAAATCTACCGCTCGCGAGGGTGTGAGGGTTCGAGTCCCTCCATCCGCAGT
>SHOH01000181.1 GCA_004294845.1 Anaerolineaceae bacterium | reverse complement strand
ATAAAATAATAAGGAGGAAATAAAATGGAAACAAGACCTTACGTATCATGGGAACTAATTGGAGATTTTATGACTGCAGCATTTGTAAAAGTTGGTGTACCACTTGAAGATGCCAAAATATGTACAGATGTTTTATTGGAAAGTGACAGAAGAGGTATCGAAAGTCACGGATGTAATAGGTTTAAACCAATATATATTGATCGAATTAATGATGGAATTCAAAATCCTGTTACTGAGTTTGAAGTAATAAGAGAGACGCCCACTACAGCCGTGGTTGATGGCCATGATGGCATGGGTATGGTGATTGGTTATAAAGCTATGAACATGGCTATTGAAAAAGCCAAAAAATATGGAATGGGTATGGTAGCAGTTAGAAACTCAACTCATTATGGTATCGCTGGATATTATAATACTATGGCCACAAAAGAAAACATGATTGGAATAACAGGAACTAATGCGAGACCATCTATAGCTCCTACTTTTGGTGTTGAGAATATGTTGGGCACTAATCCTTTAGCGTTTGGATTGCCTACAGATGAAGATTTTTCTTTTCAACTAGATTGTGCTACAAGTATAATGCAAAGGGGTAAGATAGAGGTATATGCGCGAACCGGAAAAGAAACTCCTAAAGGTACGGTAGTTGGTTCAGATGGATCTTCACTTACTGACAGCGTTGATATATTAAAGAAATTATCATCAGGTGAGGCAGCACTGGCTCCACTTGGCGGAATAGGGGAGGAACTAGGAGGATATAAAGGATATGGTTATGCAACAGTAGTGGAAGTTCTGTCAGCAGCACTCCAAGCCGGCAATTATCTTTCTATGTTATCAGGGATAGGAGAAAATAATGAGAAGGTTCCTTATCGCTTAGGTCACTTCTTTATCGCAATTGACACAGAGGCTTTTGTAGGAGCAGAAAGTTTTAAGAAAACTACCGGGGATATCTTAAGGCAGTTACGTGCTTCAAAGAAAGCTCCGGGAGAAGATAGAATTTATACAGCTGGTGAAAAAGAATATTTGGTATATTTAGAACGTAAAGATAAAGGTGTACCAATTGGTGAATCTGTACAGAAGGAGTTCATCGCAGTTAGAGATAGCTTAAATCTAGACATTAGATTTCCATTCGAGTAAATAAAAGGAGAGATCATATGAACTATAAGGAAGAGAGTTTAAAGCTCCATGAAATGAACCGAGGCAAGATTGAAATAATGTCAAAAGTAAAGGTTGAGACACGTGATGACTTGAGTTTGGCCTATTCTCCGGGTGTTGCTGAGCCATGTAGAATGATTGCACAAAACGAAGAAAATGTCTATAAGTATACTTCAAAAGGTAATATTATTGCTGTTGTTACTGATGGATCGGCTGTGTTGGGTCTAGGCAATATAGGACCAAAAGCTGCGCTTCCTGTAATGGAGGGTAAGGCTATTTTATTTAAAAAGTTTGCAAACGTAGATGCTTTTCCAATTTGTATTGATTCACAGGATATTGATAAAATAGTTGAGACTGTCAAACTTATCTCACCAGGATTTGGCGGAATAAACCTTGAAGATATTGCTGCTCCAAGATGTTTTGAAATTGAACATAGACTTAAAAAAGAATTAGACATTCCGGTATTTCATGATGACCAACATGGTACTGCAGTTGTTGTATTATCAGGTGTTATCAACGCGCTAAAGGTAGTAGGTAAGAAATTAGACAATGTTACAGCTGTAATTAATGGTGCCGGTGCTGCTGGTATTGCTATAGCAAAGCTACTTCTTACTGCAGGCATTAAGGATATAATTCTATGTGACATCGGGGGAATATTAGATAAAGATGATGAAAAACTAGAAGCTGTTAGAAAAGAGATGGCCAAGCTAACAAATATAACTAATAGAAAGGGTAGTCTTGCAGATGCAATGGATGGTTCTGATATATTTATAGGTGTTTCTGCACCTAATATTGTTACAGAAGATATGGTAGCAAGTATGAATGAAGATTCCATAGTCTTTGCTATGGCAAATCCTGTTCCGGAAGTCATGCCAGAAGTTGCCAAAGCCGGAGGTGTAAGGGTAATAGGAACAGGGAGATCCGATTTTCCTAACCAGGTTAATAATGTTTTAGCTTTTCCAGGAATATTTAGAGGAGCAATTGATGTAAGAGCTAGTGATATAAACGAAGAAATGAAACTAGCCGCAGCATATGCAATTGCTGGATTTATAAGTGATGAAGAACTAAATGAAGAATATATTATTCCAAGTGCACTAGATAAGAATGTTTCGACTATAGTTGCACAAGCGGTTGCAGATGCAGCCAGACAGTCTGGGGTAGCAAGAATGTGAGAATCCATATAAAGTTGTTTGTATCATCGTAAATATATAAAAGCTATGGATAAAAGTTGTATCTTACGATATATTATAATTAAACATGATATAAATAGCTTATACAGTGAATATGGAAAGGGAAGATGAGATGAAAGAACTAATGCTTGCTGAATTAAAAAAACATTCAATCATTGCAGCCATAAAAAATGAAGAGGATTTAAAAGCTTCTTTAAAGTCCAAATGTCAGATTGTATTTATACTTTATGGAGACATATGTAATATTGATAAAATATCTGAAGAGATTTCTTCTGCTGATAAAATGGCGATTGTACATATGGATCTGGTTGGAGGATTATCTAGCTCAGAAGTTGCAGTTCAGTATTTAGTAGAAAATACTAAGATTGATGGTGTTATTAGTACAAAATCAAGTCTTCTAAAGAAAGCCCATGAGGAAGGCTTGATTACTGTTCAAAGAGTATTTATGATAGATTCCAAGTCACTAAACAATATTCAATATCATATCAATCATGGATATGCAGATTTTATTGAGATACTTCCGGGTGTCTTGCCAAAGGCAATAAAAACCATAGTTTCTAGTTCAGACATTCCAGTGATTGCAGGGGGATTAGTATCTGACGAAGACGATGTTAAGACAATTTTAGAAGCCGGAGCTATTGCTGTATCAACTTCTAATAATAACTTATGGAGTTATAACTTATGAATTTAATAAGTTATGGACTTGTTGACAGTTTCTTTTTGTATAGATATAATATGCTTTGAGTCTTTAATATACATAAGAAACGGAGTCAAGGCATCATGGAAAAACAAACTAAAATAAAAACAGCTTCAAAGATTGCTTTGTTTGGGGCTTCCATCATATGGGGAAGCTCCTTTCTTGTGGTTAAAAGTTCAATGGATAGCATGCAACCACACACTTTATTGGCAATTCGCTTTACAATAGGAAGTCTACTTCTTTGTGCTATATTTTATAAGAGGCTGAAGCTGCTCAACAAGGACTATCTAATAAGTGGGGGTATTTTAGGGGCATTTTTATTTATTGCTTATAGTATACAGACAATAGGAATTATAGGTACTACTCCTGGTAAAAATGCATTTTTAACAGCTATTTATTGTGTTATAGTTCCTTATTTATATTGGATAGTAAACAAGAAGAAGCCTGATAAATATAATATTATCGCTGCTATTCTATGTTTGACAGGAATAGGATTTGTATCATTGAATAGTGATTTAAGGATACAATACGGTGATGCTTTTTCATTAATCAGTGGATTTTTTTATGCAGCGCATATGGTTGCAATCTCAAAGCTTGCTAAGGATAGAGATCCCGTTCTTTTGACCATAGTACAATTTATTTATACGGCCATAATATCCTGGGTGGTTACCCTGCTTTTTGAGGATTTACCAAAAACCTTTAGCCCTAATGCAATAGGAGAGCTATTATACCTAGCTATATTTGCCACAGCAATAGCCTTACTGCTTCAAAATATAGGTCAAAAATATACGAAACCGGCTCAGGCATCAATAATCTTAAGTTTGGAAGCTGTCTTTGGTGTAATCTTTTCGGTTATATTTTTCAAAGAAGAAATATCTCCAAAGCTATTCATTGGATTTCTATTTATTTTTATTGCAATCCTAACTTCCGAAACAAAATGGTCATTCCTTAAAAAAATGCTTAGTTTTTTGTAAACCTACTTGACAAATGTATCGAGTAGGTTTATTATTATTTCAAAGCATAGTAAATAGGTATGAATACTATGTAATATAAAATGAGCTTATTGCATATACTGCAATATAAAGT
>SHOH01000180.1 GCA_004294845.1 Anaerolineaceae bacterium | reverse complement strand
GCCTGTGGCAAACCAAAACACATAATTTTTCTTAGTCATATTAAAACCTCCTCAATATATTATTTTTATTTAGTGTTGATAACGGAGGTTTTATCCTCCTAAATAATTTTATTTTTGTTAAATATAATATCTCCTATTACCATATTATATAATTCTTGTAATAATAGCAATTTCTTAAAACCGCTTAATATCAAATAAAGTTACCTAATCCGACTACTACTCTATTGATTCTATAGAAGAATTACTTTATACTTATATTTATATTAAGGTAAAGGAGGGCGGATTATGACACTTAAGCAATTGTGTGAAGAGATATCCTCTAATGATCCAAACATGCTGGATGAGGGCAGTCATATGGGCTCCCGCATAATGTGTCCGGAGTACTCACTACATATTGAAGATAGAAAAACCTATCCACTTTCCGGGGATGAGCGGGTATTTGCTCTTTGCTGGACTATACATCCGGACAAGAAGCTATATGGAACTATTAAGCCGTCCACTGTTTCCTTTTCCTACAGCTGTAGCTTTGAGGAAGGCTGTAAGACCCAGATGCATACTCATGAGTATTTGGAGTTGGCATATATTGTGTCAGGAACATTTCACCAACGGATTCTGGGCAAGGATATAGTATTTAAGCAGGGTGAACTGTGTCTGATTGATAAGAATTGTCTTCATCAGGATTGCCTTGATACCGATTCAGCTTGTATCCTCTTTATCGGAATTGCCAACGAGATGTTCGATAGTATAATATCTAACCAGGTTGCGGATGAACGTATTATTTCTTTTCTTCAGACCGCCTTGCTAAAGCAAAAGAACCAATGGCAATATCTGCATTTTAAACCAACAGAACAGTCCAACAATGCCATTGAGGGGTATTTACTCTCTCTTATGAATGAGTTAATCCATCATGATAAGGCCTCATCCTATATATGTCATGGATTACTGATGCGTATTTTTCATTTGCTAAGCTCCGGTTATGATATTTCCTTGTCCAGCAAAATGCAAAGGAAGATGAATTGGTTATTATATGAGGAGATTATTGGCTATATAAAAGAAAATTATAGAGATATTTCCATAAAGCAGCTATCAGAGCATTTTCATTTTCATGAGGATTATTTTAATCGAATGTTAAAATCCAAAACAGGTATGACCTATACGCAGTATGTACAAAATCTTCGTCTTGAGGAAGCGGAAAAGCTACTTCGCCAATCAGAGCTTACTATAGATGATATTGCCGGTAAGGTAGGTTATTCTAATAAAGGGTATTTTTATAAAATATTTGTGGAAAAAAATCATATGACTCCAGCTAAGTTTAGAAAGGAAATACTTAATTAAATTAAGGCTTGATTATTCTGATATTATTATCAGATACCATAGTATAAGGGTTTCAACTTTTCTAATATGAATGAGCAATATTCATTTTAGTAAGAAGAAACCCTATTTAGTTCTAAAACACCTTCTCTCATAATTAATTGTAAGAGTTAATTGTGAGAGCAAATTATAAAACCAACATAAATGCACTGTATCAAAAACTATGGGATTAAGTAATAATAACGGATATATAGATTGCTTTAAAGGAAAATTACATTATAATTACTCAGGTTAATACATTAGTCACCAAGAAATTCATCATAATAGTTTTTATAGTGTGTATAGAGGTCAATTGCAGGTTGCCCTCCTAATTTGACCGCACTCGAAGGACTTTCTAAAAATCCGCCGGTTTCATATGATGATATGCTTTCAACATATTTTGAAACAATATCAAGCTGCTGTTTATATCTTAAATAGTCAGCAGCATAAGCATTAGTATATTCCGGACCTGTCATTTCCCATGCTTCAATATTCGCCCAAAAATGTTTATTTTGATTGCTATTCTGATGTTCGATTAAGTACTTTTGATACATAGCATCCATTTGATTTATTCTGATCTGTGGATTATATGTATAAGTAAATGTTGTTTCATCATAACCTGCCCCAACAGAATCCTGATAATTAAATATATCCACACTCGAATTTGAAAGAGCTATTCTCATTTGATCTACAATCAGCCAAGGTGTTACGGCGGCTGGGGAAACAAGAACTGGTTTTTCAGGTGCTATAGAATGCATATAATCTGCTACTGGATTATAAAAATAATTAGCCCACGTTATATCCTGGCATTCGTGAGATATATACCAACCATAAAATGATTTATAGTTCTTGTAAAGATTATAAATTTCGTCTGTTACTTCCTTTGCAAAATCCACATGTTCCTGCAAATATACCGGATTTAAAACAGATTGGCTTTCCGGTCTTAACCATGCTCTTGTATCAAAGGTAATCCACGCATCGGTTCCTCTGCCAATACCAATAAAAACTTTCTGTCCGTTAACTTCTGCTTGATCAAGTATAGTCCCTAAAAAGTCAAAATCAAGAGGCGTAATCAACTCAGTCGGTGTAGAATTCCCAACCAAAGTAACCTGATCTGTTAGCTCATCAATTTGAGAAGGGTAAAATGCTCCCCACCCATTAAGCACATATTCTGCATAAGTTACTATTATGGTCTTAATTCCCACATTATTTAATGCATCCATTTCATTTCTTACATCTTGTTGAGTAGAAACCCCTTGTGACGGATAGACACCATCTACAAAAGCACCTGGATCCATAAAAGCCGTTGTTACTAAAGGTACCGAGCGATTTATTGATGATGTTTCAATTACTACCATATTATCGCTAAGCTGTGTTATTACATTCCCGGCTCTTTGGACAATAGCCTTAACTGTATATACACCACTTAATGTAGATGTATCAATAAACAACCTAAATAGCTCATTTGAATTTGCATCAATTTCTTTAGATATTGGTGCGAAGTTGTAAGTAACCCCATTTTGTGTAATACTGATATTTACCGTATAATCACTGGCAGAGCTATTATTGTAAACGCCAACCCTTATCTCTGCATTAATTTTATTTGAAATCGGTCCATATGGAACTAAAGTCATATTTACATTGCTAAATGTACTTGCTCTAGCTACAGGAATAGGTATTGCCAGTAATACAATAGATAGAATTATAGCTAGCATCTTTCTCATAATCTATATACCTCCTTCTGACTTTTATAAACTTTTCCTTTAAACCTTCCTAATTCATCCGTTTATGCCTAAGAAACAATACAGTACATCATATTAAAATTTGTTCGAATTAAAGTCCTTCTAGCTTTTCCTTTAAACTAAATATCTTTTTAACAGGCTCTGTTTTTTCTTCTCCCGTATAATTAACATTGTTTACGAAGAAATCATTCATCTTTTCCTGCCATTTTTTGTTGGTTTCACTTTTGGAAAGATTGTCTAAAAATACATCGAAGTTCTCGCAAATATATGTAATTATACATTGTGTTCCATATAAAAATATCTCTAAGTTTTCAGCCCCAGATTCTCTTAAAGCCCATAATTGTTCTTGCCAACAATTATCATGTAGCTCTATATATTCATCTATTTTGCCGGGTATTAATTCATATACAGCGCAATAACTATTCATATAAAATCCTCCATTGTATGCAATATTACAATAAGTAAACCTAGCATTATTTCTGATCTCTAGGGTATAATCTCTATTATATCTTTCAATCGTTTTACAATGCAGTCATTAGCATAGGTACGCTCAGGCAATATTACCAATGAATGTACCACTTTATTCTCAAGGGGGAAAGGAGCTCCATGCCATACACCTGCTTTAAGAATTATGGCTGTACCTTTCGGAATTCTAAAGGCTCTAAGCCTTTTCTCAGGAATATCTACCGGTGTTGCTACGCCAACAAATACTATTACATCTCCGTCTAAAGGTACTGTAACCTCTTCTGTATTTGAATGGGCTTCTGCCTCGTCAATGATTAACTTACGAGGTGTTAGTCTGCAACAAGACAAAGAGGCCGCTTTACCCCCAAGGTTACTATTTTGCATATCCCTGTAAAACTCAACAGGTACATCCCCAATAACTTCTCCTTCAGGCTCTAAAAGATTTATAAATGAACCAAAAGGTGAAAACTCCTTAATACATAATTCTTCAACTTTAATAATCATTGAACTCCTCCTCTAAACAATTGTTTCATTCCAATACTCAAAGATATCATTTATAAGCTTTTCACCATGCATTACGCTGGCTTCTTTGGCTGATTGGCAAAAC
>SHOH01000179.1:1365-4173 GCA_004294845.1 Anaerolineaceae bacterium | reverse complement strand
GCTTTTCCAAAAGACATGGCATTTCCTCCCCCACCTGCCTTGTTTATCAATTTCCTAGACATCATCCTACCTATACCAAAAAAGATAAGTATAGGAATTACCCAGCTTAATAATATACTAAGTAAGGGGGACATTTCCTCGATTATCTCGCTTGTAAAGGTTGCACCTGAGCTGTGAAGTCTATTTACTAGATCTGGATCATTCATAATACCGGTCTTATAAATACTCTTATTTTCATTATCAGTAAATATAATTTGATTTTCTTGAACCTCTACTTGACCTATTTGCTTATTCTCGGTCATTGACATAAATGCACCATAATCAATCTCAATTACCTGCCTTTGGGCTAACCAAGGCCTAGCAAAGAAATTTAGTAACATTAGTATGATCATTACGACACCATAGTAGTATATAAGAGGTTTTTTGGGTGTCTTTACTTCATTCATCATTTTATCACTCCGATCTTCAATCTTCTGTATATTAAAATTTATAAATTTTTCTTTACTGTTATATACATTATATCACAAGTCACACAAAAAACTGTGAAAGTTTTATGAATTAACAAATGAATATAAAATAGGGCAGCCTACTTCTAGGTTGCCCCTTATATTTCTTAATGTATATCTTATTTATTATTTTTATAGTTCTAAAAGTTTTTCACCCTTTATCTCTTCCAAACTCCAACTAATCACTGCAAAGTTTCCATTTGAATGATTATCCACCTTATTAATCCATTCTATCTCATTATTTGCTTTAGCACTTAACATGGCATTCTTCGTTCCTGTGTTATATAGGGAAGAATTAATCACCCACCATTTTGTATTAATGTTTGCACGTTTTAAATCTTCCTCAAGACGCATTGCTTCATATACAGGAGTGGCCTCTGCTAAAGTTACGATTATAACTTCTGTCTCATTGGCATTACGAAGTCTTGGTAGTAATTTTTTAGCTGAATCAGGAACATCACCACTGGACCTTCTAATTTCTTGATTGTAGCTTTGAGTGGAATCCAAAAGTAAAATTGTATGACCTGTTGGTGCTGTATCAATTACTACTATCTCATCATCAGCTTTCTCCACTATCTCTGCAAATGCTCTAAATACTGCTATTTCCTGTGTACAAGGAGAGCGTAAATCTTCCTCTATATATGCAACATCATCCTCTGACATAGTCTCTCTAGCTTTTGAAAGTACTTCTTTACTATACTTTGCAAGCTCTGCTTTTTCATCAATGTGGCTCATTGTAATATTAGTCGTTACAGAAATAACAAACTTAAGATGGGCTGCCGGATCTGTGGTGGTTAGATGAATTTTCTTACCTTTTGCTGCTAATCCCATAGCAATAGCTGCTGCGATGGTCGTTTTACCAACTCCGCCTTTTCCCATTGTAAAGATTACCTTTTTGCCTGATATATATAAGTCATCTATAACATCTTTTAAGCCATTAATATGCTGTGCATTAATTGTCTGCTCACTAATAATGTATTGATCTTTTGTAAGTAATGCTCTCACATTATCCATACCGGTAATGTTGTATGCCCTTAATGGTATTGAGAAGGTTGCTATATCCTCTAACCCTTTTGGCATATTCTTAAGTGCCCTTTGTTGCTTAGTATATATATTCTCGGAAATGAAGTCATCATATGAGGTTAACACTCCATTTATAACTAGCGACTGATTAATTACACCAATTTCAGCAAGTTCCTTTGATGCTCTTTCTGCTTCTTGTAAAGGTGTTTCCTCTGGTCGGGAGACCAATATTAATGTGGTTATGGAACCATTTGCTAAGGTATCAACAGCTTTTTTATAGACCTCTTTTTTACTTTCTAATCCTGATAGCTGCCCTAAGCAAGAAGCTCCATGGGTACTTTCACTTATAAAGTTACTCCAGGCAGAGGGTAATTGTAGCATTCTTAGAGTATGACCGGTTGGAGCTGTGTCAAATACGATATAATCAAACTCTGTCTGTATCTGTTCATCTGTTATAAACTTCGAGAATTCATTGAATGCTGCAATTTCTACCGTACAGGAACCTGATAGTTGTTCCTCCATATTTGCTATTACAGAATCGGGAAGCAAACCACGATAAGGATCAATGACACTGGCGCGATATTCTGCTGCAGCTTCTATTGGATCAAGGTTTGCAACTACAAGACCTGGCACTCCCTTGATAGGCACTCCTTTATTATTTAATTCTGTATCAAAAACATCCTGTAGATTAGAGGCAGGATCAGTGCTAATAAGAAATACCTTATTTCCATTGTCTGCAAGACTGACAGCTGTTGCACAAGCTACAGATGTCTTACCTACCCCACCTTTACCTGTATAAAATAGATATTTTGTAAGATTGATTTCTTTTGGATTAAAACTTTTCATTTTTGAAATATCCTTTCTATCTAACAGCAACAACCACTCGAACAATCACATTCTCCAGCTTTTGTTTCTCTATTGTCCTCTGCTTTTGTAGCCTTTTTAAGTAAATCAGCAGAAATGCCAAGTAATTTGGTAAATTCATCATTGCTTGGATATCTTCCGGTTATTACTATTTCACCATCAAGTACAACCATAGGCAGTCCGTCGACTCCCATTTGTCTAATGTAGTTATTTACAACTTTGTTAGTTACAAAAGCCTGAGGATTATCGGATAAGTTAAATCTTTCAACCTCGGCGCCATTTTTCCCCAAAGTATTTAAAACGGTTGACATTCGTAATAACTCAGGATCAACTCCAACGCCACATATGCCAGTAGGGCAACACATAGCAGGTTCAAATATTTGCATTTTTTTCATTATACAGACTCCATTCTTAT
>SHOH01000179.1:0-1265 GCA_004294845.1 Anaerolineaceae bacterium | reverse complement strand
CGGAAAAATATGTTATGGTAAATCACTTATCATATGTAAACCAATGTGTTGTTTTATTGGCAATCTTAACAAGTAATAACATAATTGGGACCTCAGTTAATACCCCAACTGTTGTTGCAAGAGCTGCCGGTGAATCCATTCCAAAAAGGGCAATTGCAACCGCAACAGCTAGTTCAAAAAAGTTGGATGCACCTATCATACCTGCAGGTGCTGCGATATTAAAGGGTAATTTTAATATTTTACAAGCTATATAAGCAATAAAGAATATTAGGAAAGTCTGAATAGTAAGTGGTAGAGCAATTAATAAAATATGAAGTGGATTATTTAATATAACTTCGCCTTGGAAAGAAAACAATAGTATCAGCATAAGCAATAATCCTACTGTTGTAGCTCCATCAAACTTAGGTAAAAATTGCTTCTCAAAATATTCATCCCCTTTTTTCTTTGTTACCAACATTCTTGTCAATATACCAAGAGTTAATGGTACTACAACAAAAAGTACAACTGATAAGATTAAGGTGTCCCATGGTACATGTACATCGCTAACCCCAAGTAGAAATTTAACGATTGGTATAAAGGCAAGAAGAATGATTAAGTCATTAGTTGCCACCTGTACAACTGTATATGCCGGATTCCCTTTTGTTAGTTGACTCCATACGAATACCATGGCTGTGCAAGGAGCTGCTCCAAGTAATACTGCCCCTGCTAAATATTCCGTTGCAAGTTCGGGAGTAATCCACGCCTTAAATACAACAAAAAAGAAGAGTGATGCAATCCCATACATAGTGAAAGGCTTTATTAACCAGTTTGTCACCCATGTTACATAGAGACCTTTAGGGTTCTTACCCACATCCTTGATACTCTTAAAGTCAACTTTCATCATCATTGGGTAAATCATAATCCATATTAATATGGCTGTAGGTATAGATACATTCGCATATTCAAATTGATCAAAAAACTCTGGTATTACAGGTAAAAGTTTTCCTATTAAAACTCCTACTGCCATACATATTGCTACCCATAGGGTTAAGTACTTTTGAAAAAAACCTATCTCTAATGATTTTTCATTACTCACTTCTTTATTCTCCTTAAATATTATTTTGTATTACATGACAAAGGTCTTGTACTCTACATTTTTCATATTCGCTACTATCTCTCTGATAGGTCGGCAGTTCTCTTAATTTATCTTTTAAATAATTCCATAACTCACTATGTTCATTCTTGAATGTTTCATCAACACGGTAATATGCCCATTGAGCTACTTT
>SHOH01000040.1:11301-23790 GCA_004294845.1 Anaerolineaceae bacterium | reverse complement strand
ATTCATTATCTGGCCATAAGGCATGTGCCAGCCTAGCACAATCCTTGACATTATCTTTGTTTAGTCTATCAATCATACTGTAAACCTCCAATAATCCATCTTAGATTTATTTTCTATCTATGCTAGAAAAATACTTATATCCCAAGATACATATAGGATTAAAATATATACACCATATCTCAAGTAGAATTACGCCAGTCTTGTCATCAGTCCCGGATGTGCCTGCTGTAAATATCGGAAACATCGGTGCAAGCAAGCATGATATAAAGAAAATCCCATGGATCCAAAGCATCCACCTAAACACTTTGTCAGCCTAAGATGACGGTTCTACAAGAAATGCCATCAGAAAAGTGCTACAATTCCAATAGTTCTATTAACTGACTGTAATCAGTAATCGTATATTTGGCAAATTCACATTCATACAAGGGATAGCTTTTATAATAACAACCATCAATTCCGGCATTCTTAGCTGCTAATATATCTATATCCCTATCACCTATCATCAGAGCTTCGCCTTTATCAATCTTGTATTCCTCAGTAAGCCATATGAGTGCATCCGGTTCAGGCTTTCGATTGAAATTACTCTCCCTAGTAATAAGCCCACTAAAGTATTCATACATATGATGTTTTTTAAGATACTCTATAGATGATTTTCCTCTATGGGTATACAGATGATTAAAGCCATTACTTTCGCAAATCCTTCTACATACATTCACAACATATGGATAAGGCTTTAGATTATCAGCTTCAAATTCCTTTCTATACTTATTAAAATTAGAGATTAATATATCGCTGATATAATAAGTTTCATTAAAATAGTCAAACAAATGTGTAAATGACATTTTCATCAAGCTCATTATCTTATCATAGGATTCATAGATTCCTTGTTCCTCTAAGACATTAATAGCTGCTTTTACCATAACCGGATATGAGTCAAAAAGCGTTCCGTCAAAATCCCAGATAATATGCTTATACATAGATACACTCCTCTCTAATTAGCCAAAGGTATCATCAGTTTCATGAGAACTAAGGATTCCCCTCAACCTGAATACCTCTGTAACCTTTCTCCTTAACCTTTCTCTTTTCAATCCTTTAATACTCCCTCTTTTTCTTATTTTTCTTATCTGTCCGCTGTTATCCATCTAAATCCTAACTAATGCGATTCATATTTTATATACAAATGTATGTTTGTTTCTATCTTTCATATTAGTACAATAGGTATATTCTGTCAAATTCTAATTTTATGTGAAAAAGCCACGTGAATTATAATAATTCATGTGGCTTTTCCATCAAATCATCTATCCCCACCTATGTCTGTTAGCTATATTAGCTCAACATCTATTATATGATTCTTATCCGCGCTCAGTGCTGATATGTCTTTTCTTAAAATCACTCCACCGGATATATTAAAGTCATAATCTTCTCCATTAATTGCTATACTACCGACCTTATAGGCTCCATATTCTTTTCCGGCTTTATTATAATACCTAATATTCAGATTACGCTCCGCAAATATCAACTTCGCACCTGCATATTGTTCATTATCAAACTGCTGTAACATAAGCTTTGGTTCTAACTTAAGATCACCCATATTACCTTTTACACCGAACATTTCGGTAAGTACAGTTAGCAGTAACCAGCTTGCCGAACCGGTCAGATAATGATATAATCCCCGTCCATTATCACCGATATATTCCGGGATTCCAGGATAAATCTTGCATCTTTCAAAGTTGCTGCAATGACGGTAAAGGCTATCAATTACCTTAAATCCTTCCTTTACAAATCCCCTCTGATACAAAGCATTAGCGTACATCACAGCCATATGGGAAAATACTGCACCATTTTCCTTATGACCGTATGCAAATCCAAACATTCTTCCAAGATCATCCTTAACCTCTTTAAAGTTGGTATTTAGCTTGTAGCCCCCTATAGTTTTATCATAAAGATAGGCATCGGCTGCAGCAACTATGCTTTCGACCTGCTCCTTACTAGCAGTCTCTGACATAATGGTAAACACCTGACCTGTAAGCATCATTCGGACTCCGGTATTACTATCTCCTTCAACTTTTCTTCCATTGTTATCATAATAACCATTATACCAGGAGTGACCCTCTTTATTTGTGATCCATTCAGTACTCTGGATATGATTTTTAATCCAGTCCGCTTTGCGTCTTAAGTTCTCTGCTAGTTTTTCGCAGGATATGGTAATCATATCACCAGATATCTTGTGTCTACATGTATCACAATATAGTTTTAGTAAGGACTGCTTTTTACTAATATCATCAAATAGCTCTGTATCATCAGCCAGCAGAATCTCCAGCTCCTTAAATAAGGTTAACTCCTTAGTTCCCCTCTCATTAAGGATTAAGAGAAGGTCTGCCATTTGGTGCAGATTACTTCCGTATATTGATGTAAAGGCAACGCTTTCACCACGTTCCTTAGCCATATCCAAGGCATCGTTCCAATCTGCGCCTCTGAGGCGCATGTGGTTATGCTCACCCACATCATAAAATTGTGTCAAATGCTGGGTAAGCATATGTTCAAGGATGCTTCCTTTATGCTCATGACCTGACTCTGTTCTAACATGATTACCTTCACTTAGTTGCCACTTACTATCCTTTTCCTCACCACGAACAGCCTGTGGATCCTTAAAATAATAATTCTTCTTTAACAATATATCAATATCACCACTCTGCATTATATATAGCCTTGTGGTTAAGAAAGGCCATACTCCATGATCCATCCAAACACGAGTAATATTGTTACGATCTGCAACAAATTCACCCTGATTTGATCCGATGATAGTTGCATTGGTACCGTCAATTCTAACACCGCCAAAATTACTGATTAACATATCCTTCACGCCAGACGGATTCATAATTAATAGGGCCAGACAATCCTGCCATAAATCTCTCCATCCACGACCGCCTCTTCCGTAATCGTGATGAGGAAGGAAGGAGCAGCCATATATTCTTCTTAGCATTGGTTGGAAGTTAACCCACTGCATCCAAGCATCAAAATCCTTTGAGCCTGAACTATATGATACATTAACCTTATCCTCCCAGTAGGCTTTGGTCTCTTCAAATGCTTTAAGGCAAGCCTTTTTTGATGCAAATTTCTTCGCTGATTTACAAGTCTCTTCGGTAGAGGTACCGTAGCCTAATATTATAATATATGTTTTTTGCTCTCCTACTTTTAAAGTAGCCTCTGCAAACTGAATTCCTCCAAGAGCTTCATATCCATCAAGCTTATGATCCACGCCTACCGGATTGATATTACCTTCTATAATTGCTTTCGGACACTCAAATGATCCACCCTCCCCGATAAACTCTTCTACACACGGATAGAAGCCAGTCGGTGCTCCACCTTCCTCTGTGGCTCCAAAAATACCATAGACCACAGTATTGATCTGATGGCCTCTTTCGTCAAAGGTTAGTGTAGGTTTTAAAACCACACCATAGTCTGTAGTCTTTGTACGATGCAGTAAGGAGGTAACATTTCTGTGATCTCTTATATTATCCGCTGACCTTCCGTAAAACGGAATTGCCGCTGTAGGAACAAAGCTAATCTGCTCTGACCCACTGTTAGTAAGCGTAACCATCATCAATTCTACAGTATCCTCTCTATGAGGTACAAATGAAAGAATTTCAGATGTAATGCCAAACTTCTTAGATACTCTTGTGATTTTATGCCACATAAAACCTGCTTCAAGCTGAGTAGTTTCTTTTTTCTCAGTAAAAAGCAATGCCTCCTGCCATGAAGATTTACCTGTAGCAGACCAATATCTTTTCCCTTCAAAATTACACCAGAAGTTTCTTGAAGACTTATTATTATGTAAATCCTCACTGCTGACAGGAGCCAGTAAAAAAGTATTCTGTCCCATCTTGCTGTCTCCACCTAAGGTAGGTGTAACACTGCTCATAACACCGCTTTCATTTGCAATAGGGAAATAAAGATAGCTTGTAAGCTCTGGATTTCCCAGACAAAATGTACCTTTTTTATTAATATAATGATACTCACTCATCTTTACCTTCTACCACCTTTCTTTAAATTAATACTAACTCATAGGATCAGATTTACCCACCTGTATATTCCTCCTATATTCAGATGGTGACACCCCACAGACCTTACGAAATACTTTCATAAAATTTTTCTCATTCTCATAGCCTACAAGGGTACTTATTTCATATATCTTGTTATCCGTCTCCTCTAATAATCTTTTGGCTTCATTGATTCGTAGTGCCTTAAGATAATTAACAAAATTCATGTCAGTATATTGCTTAAATATATATGAAAACAGCGAATAGTTCATGGAAACATAATTTGATACCACAGCCATATTTAGATTCTTATTATAGTTTTGCTGAATATAGATAATTGCTCTTTTTATTTTTTGCTTATTTTTGTAATCATCATATTCAGCTACTATTTCATTATTAATTTTCTCAATCCAATTAAATACAGCCTCATAATAGTTACCTGCAGTATCATGTTGATAGATATTTTTTAAATCATCTGCAATCTCATAATCAAAGGCAATGAAATTCTTATAGGTTTCACATATCTTATCAATAGTGGAATACATAACTTCCTCGAGATGATCCGGAGCGATTTGTCCTAGCTTAGTCTTGTATATCAGATGATTTATAAATCTATAGGCCTTTACTATGTTATTTGTTCCGATAAGTTGCACGAACTGATCAATCATTTCCTCTGATATGGTCTCATACTCCTCCACCAAATGTGAGTATTCCATGAATGAATTTTCTAAAGCAAAGGACTTCTTTCTTGCGTATAGTGCTTCCCTATATGCCTGTACTAATTCCTTGAGGGTACGGTGTGGTTTACTCACACCTACATAATTACTCTTTAGCAAATTAGACCGTATCTCTTCTTTCATATCTGCTTTGATGATAAACACACTCTGGCTACATATATCCTCCAGATATATTACCTCATCTAAAGTGTCTTCCATTCTCTTCATGTTGGTGCAGCACACGATATACTCATCATCCAGAAAAGATAATTCAAAGTTATTAGCAATATCCCTTATTTCCTCCCCAGCTATATTCTCATTTAATAGGATGTATTTTAGCTGCCTATAATCAGTGTGTTTCTTGTCCATAAGCTGGTTCTGTTCGGCTTTAATTTCCTTCTCAAGCTTTACTAATATCTCATTTATTTTATCTCGGTCAATCGGTTTTAATATGTATTCCTTTGCACCACATCTTAGAAGATCAACAGCATATGAAAAATCTTCATAACCACTAACAACTACAACCTTTGGTACATGTTCTAAGGCCTGAATCTCTTTAACTAAGGTAATACCATCTTTTTTAGGCATTCTAATATCGGTAATCATAACATCGATTTTCTGGTTTTTCACTACATCGTATGCTTCTTCACCATTTTTACATAATATGATTTCATCCACATTAACAGAGGATCGCATAACCATAGCCTGTATTCCATGTCTAATCATTTTTTCATCTTCAACGATTAATAATTTATTCATGAAACCACCCCCAATAACGGTATTTTAACTACTACCTTTGTATAACAGTTCTTTTTTGATGCGATGCTAATGCCATAATCATCCCCAAAGCTTATTTTAATTCTATCTTGTACATTCTTCAAACCGATACCGTGTCCTGAACAAGATATAGTCTCTAACTCTCCGTCAATTTTTTTCTGTAGCCTTCTTACTTCATCATCTGTCATGCCACGTCCGGCATCTGTGATTTCGATAGTGCAATATCCATTATGGATATTACCCTTGATATATATATTTGTATCTTCAGCAATATCTTCAATACCATGGTAAATCGCGTTCTCAATGATTGGCTGCAGGCTCATTTTTGGTATTTCCTGATAATACATTACCTCAGGCATATTAAGGCTAAGATAAATCTCATAGTCAAATCTTAAATTTATTAATGCAAGATAATTTTTAATATATTCGATTTCCTCAGCCACAGTAACATTTTTGGATACCCATTTCATGCTGTATCTTAGTAACTTACCGAGTGAGGTTACCGCATCAGATATATCATACTCCTCCTCCACCTCTGCCATCATCTTTATAGATTCTAGGACATTGTATATGAAATGTGCATTAATTTGATTTTGCAGGGCACGTATCTCAGAGTCCTTAACAAGAACTTCTCTTTTGATACTGTCTTCCATTAGTCCTGATATCCGATCTAACATTTCATTAACCTGTTGACCCAATTCTCCTATTTCATCATTCCCACAATTCTTTACACGAACAGTCATATCTCCTTTTTGAACCCTACGAATTGTTTTCAAGACATCATAAAAGTGTCTAAGAATCGCATCTACAATTCTATCTGTGAATAAAATCAGCAGAACTATAATAAATATAAAGCTAATCCAAAATATTCTTCTTGTTCTATTTACCTCGGCAATATCCTTTTCAATTGAGATGACCTTGATTAAATTACCGCCTAATTCCTTCAAAGGCTTATAGTATATAATCACTGGAACTCCATCGATTATGTCCCTATATGAATAAAAAGAATCAAGATCGGTCGGAATACTACTGTGAATAGTTTTAACACTACTCATATGAATTCTTGGATTATCGGTATTGAAATAGATATCTCCTCTGGCATCCACAAAGTAAGTTAATTCATCCTCGTTGGAGGAGTACATGTCAGGGAAAAGCAGCTCCATCCTCGTACTTACTTCGATTGTAGCTGAAAAATCATTATTAATCTTAAATTTCGTAATATATGCCGCCAAATGGTCTTGTGGTTTAAGATTGGCCGGAAATATAGTATCTGAATAATCAAGCTGCCAGGATTTTGATGTATATTCACCATCCTCTGCCCAGGACAACCTGTTCATTCTATCGTAATGGTATAGCACAGGCATCATTTCAGGGATTTCATCTATATCATGATATACTCTAATTTGATAAAGATAAGGATTGGAGTTGACCAGCTTTTCTATTCCTTTGATTTCAGTCTTATTAAAATCAATCAAATCCTTGATCCCTGCTTCACTTTTAGAGTATTCCGATATCTTAGTCCAGAAATTTTCGCTGTTTACAACCGCTTGCGTAGACATAATACATACTTCTACTTTTGTTTGAATCTGACTATAATTTTGAGCAAAATTTATTTCAATATTCTTCATCTTTTCTTCAATTTTCGAATCCTGAATATTATTAAAAAACAGAATAGAGAGAATAGTCAATGGAAGAACAATGATTGCCATTATTAGAACTGTAAATTTTTGACTCAATTTCAGAGACTGAAAAAGCCCATATAATTTCCTCATTATGCCTCCTGTTTAATCTATACCTAGCTTATCCTTAGCTTCATTCATTAATTTTGTTTGCATTGCATTCAGCTTTTCTAAACCAAAAGATTCTATTTTTATTTTAAAATCATTTAGGATCTGATCAAACTTTTCTTCCGTTTCAGCTAGGAGAAGTTGAGTAAGTACATTACCCCACTCATTATCAATCTTAATCTTGATTTCCTGCTCATCGGAGCCAGCGGGTAATGTAACATCGTACTGTGATGTGGATATTACATATGGATAGGTCCATCGCTCCATCTGACCAAGAGGGTCAGGAGTATGAACAGCCCAACGCAGAGCCATGGCATTATCCTGGAACATCCAGTATGCTGCATCTGAACCATAGAGTCTGTCATACTCAGCTCTGTCTGAGATTAAAATGTCTCTTACCTCCTGCCTCATTGTAGGTACACCGTAGACATAATCCCATGTAATACCTTCAACTCCTAACCAGGTCATATGCTGCCCATGCTCACTCATTAAGTAAGAGCATAATTGGATAGCACGATCAGGACGTTTACAGCTTTTAGAAATTAAGGTAAGTGTCCATCCATTGATACCGGTTCCGGGCAGAGTATGATCATCACCATTGGAATTCTTAGGTCCATCGATAGCTATATATATACTGTTAGGATCAGCCCCGTAGAGCATCCTCTGTTGGTCCGCAAAGTCTGTTCTCTGATATAACATACAGAAGTAGCGGCCCTGAGCAATCTTTTCTTCCATCTGTGCTCTCTTATCAATGAAGATATCTTCTGCTAAATATCCCTCAGCACCAAGTTCTCTAAAAACTTTTAACCATGTGATTAGCTCAGGATCTGTATATCTATTATAGTATTTTCCATCTTTCTCATATGGAATAGCTAAAAAGTTAGATAAAAATAAGTCAAAAGAGTTATTCCCGGTTGAGATAAATTCATGCGCTCCAATAGGGATTAATGGTTGACCGTTAACTTCAGGGAACATCTCGGTAGCTACTCTAACAGCAGCCTTGAAGCCTTCAGGTGTTGTCATATCCGGACTCCCGATTGCTTCATACATATCCTTACGAACCAAGAAGGTCTGGTTTGATGGGATATTATCATACATTTCATAGTCATTTGGCGAGAATGACGAATTAGGATAACCATATATATGACCGTCCGGCTGAGTAAACCAACCAACACGATCGGGATCAGCAACGGTGAACCAATAAGGATCATACTCATTCGCCAGTTCATCAAGAGCATATACCATACCATCATCGATCATTTGACCAACTTGAGGCTCCCACCAGCCAATGGTAACCAAATCAGGTAGTGAATCAGAAGCAATAAGAGAATTCAGCTTCTCTGTCTCATTACCTGCCGGAACCACAAATTCTACATTGACGCCTGTCTCTTCTGTGATAGTCCTAGAAATTAAGTTCTCACCCCATGGTGTTGTAAACCATGAGTAGTTAACATACCATGTGACAGTTACCTTATCATCAGAATTAGCTTGCCATCCGGGGACACCTTCTTTATCTGTCTTATCATCTTCATTATCTGTATTGTCTGGAGGTGTTTGTGCCTGATTTGAGGATGGTTGTTTGTCGTCATCCTTATTACCGCATGAAACAAGTGCAAGAGTTATAGTAAGGACTAATAAAAGAGTAATAAATTTAGATAAACTCTTTTTCATCATTCTACCTCCCATTTCAGCGCATATTCTTTACGCATCCAAATTGCATTTATTCCTTAACCGCACCTATCAACATTCCTTTAACAAAATACTTTTGAAGAAATGGATATACACAGCATATAGGCAATGTTGTAATTACCATTGTAGCTAACTTTATACTTGTCGAAGTCGTTGATGCCGCTTTAATACTAGTAGAAATAGAGCCTGCCATCTGACTGGATCCAACTTGGGTTACCATACGATATAGGTATGTCTGAATCGGCTCTAAATCTGTCCTGGTTGTGATATACATCAAACCACCAAAGTAGTCATTCCATTGTGCGACACCGACAAATAGGGTAATTGTAGCAAGTACAGGCTTGCAGAGGGGTAATATAATTCTAAAAAATATGCTTAAATCATTAGCACCGTCAAGCTTTGCCGATTCTTCTAATGATAAAGGGATTTCTTTAAAGAAGTTTATAAATATTAATAGATTAAAAAAGTTAAAAGCTGTGGGAATTATGTATACTAAGAAGTTATTTAATAAATTTAAATTCTTATATAGAATAAAGGTTGGTATCATGCCTCCATTGAAAAACATTGTAACCATTCCAAAGGCCATATAATATTTTCTACCTATAAGATTTTGTTTTGATAAGGGATAGGCTACTATAGCAGTGAAAAACACATTGGTGACTGTTCCAATCAAGGTCTTTCCAAATGTAATCTTAAAGGCTTGCACTACCCTGCTATCCGAAAAAACCGCTATATAATTCTCCAAAGAGAATTGTCTCGGCCACCAATAGATACCTCCCATCATAGCATCCTTTGCATCATTGAAGGAATTCACCACAACATACCAAACAGGATAGAGGCAAAGAAAGCAAATCATAATCATTATGATATAGTTAATTATATCAAATATTAACCTAACTGTGGTATGTTTATTTTTAATTCTAGTTCTCATTCCCTGTCTCCTTAATACAATGACCTTCCAAGCAATTTTTTACTTGTTCTGTTTGACAAAATTACCAAAAATGAGGCTATTATGGATTTAAAAAGTCCTACTGCTGCTGAATATGAGTACCTACCCTCACCAATACCAATCTGATACACATAGGTATCTATAACCTGGCTTCGAGATATATTAATTTGGTTTTTCAGGTTCATAATTTGGTCAAAATTCGTACTGAGCAAGGAGGATATTTGAAGTATTAGCATAATCGCTATTGTTCCTGTTATTGAAGGCAAGGTAATGTAAAACATCTTCTGAAGCTTGCTTACTCCATCCACAGTAGCTGCTTCATACATCCCCTGATCCACTGATGCTATTGCGGCTAGATATATAATAGCAGACCAGCCAAGCTCCTTCCAACTATCTGAAATTAGAGCAAGACCCCAAAAATACTTGGGGTCTCCCAGAAAAGATACAGGTTCCTTTAGCACATTGATTGCAATCAGAAAGTCATTGATTACACCATTCTTGGAAAGCCACGTGGTAAATATTCCTCCTAGAACAACCCATGATAAGAAATGTGGGAGATAAGAAATTGTCTGTGAAATTCTCTTAAACTTTATGTTCCTGATTTCATTTATTAATAGAGCAAATATAATAGGTAAAGGAAATCCGATAATAAGCTTAAGTAAACTAATCCCAAGCGTATTAGCTAATATATTAGTAAAATTCGAATCGTTCAAAAACTCTTCGAAATATCTTAAGCCTACCCAAGGCGCCTCAGATATCGGTCTCGTGATTCTGTATTTCTTAAATGCTATAATAATTCCTCCCATAGGAAGATAGTTGAATATGAACATCCAAATCAGACCGGGAAGCACCATTAATTGTAGGTATTTTTGACCTAAAAATTTTCTAAGTAATTTACCGGTTTTTAACTTATGGATCTTTTCTACTTGTGCTTCTGCTTTTGCCATACATTGTCCTCCCATGTCCCCTATATCAAGTCAAATCTTCTCTGTACAAATCACTTATAGTCTCAAATATAGCTATTATATATTTACATCCTATAAAAATTATTAAAGAAAAGAAATGGAATAATTTATCATAGGGTGTCATTTTTTTATATTAAGTCAAATTAATATACTATTGTAGATAATCTTAATTATAAAAAAAATTAGTTGGAATAATTTATATTTTTTTGTAATATTTTATTACAAACACTTGTTCCGTACCTCTGTTTATGATATAATAAATTTAAATTCATAAAGAAGGTGAAACAAACGGATAAAAAAAAACTTATTAAAGTTGGCGAATTTAGTGACAAATTTAATAATTTAATAAGTGCCAATATTCCATTACTTAAAATATACTGTTCAAAAGGATTGCGGACTCATTTAATAAAGCGGGAGCATTACAGTTGTTTACCATATATAAACGCTATCCCTGATATTATTGAAAATCCTGATTATATTGGAATCAATCCTAATGAAAACGAAACAACAATTGAATTAATAAAAGTATATAATAAGAATATATTGATTGGTATTAAATTGGATGCTGATGAAAATTATCTGTATGTGTCAACAATGTATGAATTACAAGAATCTAAACTCATCCGTAGATTACATAGTGGTAGGTTAAAAATTTACATTGACGAATAATTTACATAGTGGTATACTAAAATTGTAAATTGAATATGTTAATAGTGGGTTATTGAGGTCGGAAAAGGTTCCCGACACACTCGCATGAGTACCTGAGATGATGGATACACCGCCCATCCAATAATCCTAAATTTTGAGCCCCCACTCATATTGAATGGGGGCTTTAATATTAACTATAATAAATTTACCAGGTCTCATAATGTACCTTATCTACATTAAATCTATCAGCCTTATCTTTCTCTTCACCCTTACGCCCAATAACCACCATGCCTACCGGGATAATATTACCAGGTAGTGAAAACATATTACTTATATTATTAGTGTGTTCTGTTATAGGATATAATCCAACCCAAACAGCACCAAGGCCGATACCATGAGATGCCAAGAGAATATTCTGTATAGAGGCTGAGCAGTCCTCTATCAGAAAACCTGTTAGTTCCTGTATATCGGTGTTTCCACATACTATGATACAGGCGCCGGCTTGTAGTGTCATCTGAGCGTATTTGTGTACTTTAGCTAAAGCTTCAAATCTACTTTTGTCTTTTATCACGATAAATTCCCAGGGCTGTCTATTATGAGCTGATGGTGACTGAAAGCCTGCTCTTAATATGATATCTAATTCACTGTCAGATATAGGTTCACCTGTAAATTTTCTTATGCTTCTTCTTGTCGATATAGCTTCAATTACATCCATTTTTTTCATGACTATCTAATCCTCCTATATTAATTATTTTTATAACACAGCTAATAACGGAGGATTTATCCTCCCTATACAGATTATTATTTTTACGCCTTCATACAAGGGAGGAAATATCCTCCTTATTAATATTTACTTCCCATGGCTGTAACATTATTACCTAATGCTGTAAATGTCATAACTAGTTTATGTTCTGTCTC
>SHOH01000040.1:9629-11201 GCA_004294845.1 Anaerolineaceae bacterium | reverse complement strand
CTGTAACATTATTACCTAATGCTGTAAATGTCATAACTAGTTTATGTTCTGTCTCATTGGCTTGCTTTATAAACACTCCATCATATTGAACTTCATCGATTGTAATAGACATATAAGGAGTCCCCTCTTTATAACTCCAAGTGCCGGTAGCATCACCTATCACATTACCATTACTTTTTAGAGTAATTTTTAGAGTTTTTGCAATTCCAAGCGGTTTATCAAATACCGTCTGATAGTATGAGGTTGGGTTATGTACTACAAATTCATAGTTTCCTACCAGCTCTTTCTTATTATATCCGATTTCAGAAATTGTTTCACCTGAATATTCGTATGGAGCCATAACCAACCAATCATTTGCATTTAGAAATAGTTGATGTACATGCACTTCATGATATTCAGGATTCCCTCTCATTCCACCGGCGAATCTAGTATGAAAAACATTATACATCTTACCATCGTCATCTAAAAATACAGAGTTATGAGCTTGTGCTGCTGTAGTATTGGCAGAACCACTGAATTTATAGCTTCCTATTAATCGAATTCCAATATTATTAAACAAATTGTTCTCATGCCTTGTATAAATAGCTGACTGTCCAAGCTCATCTACATAAGGTCCCGTGATATCCTCTGATCTAAATACTCTCATCTGATATCCACCCTCCTGTGCTAAGCCGCCATAGGAAAGGAATAAATAGTAATAGTCCCCAAACTTATGTATATATGGTCCTTCTCCTGAAACTCCATTTCCGCCACCAATTTTATAGCCATAATATTGATCGGATACATTCGGCTCAGTTATGTAAGTATAGGAGTAATCCCTTAGACCGGTATTAGGGTCTAATCTAAGTATATAAATGCCACCAAACCATGACCCAAAGGACATCCACATATTACCTTCTTCATCATAAAGAACAACGGGATCTATGGCATTTAATTTAGTATTTTTTGTAGATTGATATCTTCTTAAGTCGGCCTTCTCTCCAAGTACCTTATATACATCCGTTTTTTCAACAGGATGGGTATCGGTATTAAATCCTGAGTATACTACCGGTCCAATATATTCGTAAGTTCCTTCCATCTCATCCGCAGTTAATAATACTATGGCTGAATTAAAATCATTACCATTAATACTAAGATACATGCAATATTTACCCATGACATCATTATATATTATATCAGGTGCCCATAGGTTCCCAGATAAATTCTGATTAGAAGGAGTCTTCATATAATCTTCCCAGATTTCTCCCATTAACTTAGAATACTCATTATTGATATTTAATCGGAAGGTCTTCCAATTCATTAGATCATCACTTTTAGCATATGCCATATGGGATCCAATGATATAATAGCTTCCATTTGCTTTTATTATTGATGGATCATGGACACTGACCCTTGTATAACTCACATCTATATATTCTGCTGTCTTATTTTCAAATTCCTCATAATCTTCCTCTTCTTCTAAATCTTCTTGATCTTCTTGATTCTCCCCCGCTAACTCCTCTTGGTTTTCATTCTCCTGTAACTCTTCTTGGTTTTCATCATCTTGGAACTCTTCTTGGTTTTCATCATCTT
>SHOH01000040.1:4200-9529 GCA_004294845.1 Anaerolineaceae bacterium | reverse complement strand
AACTCTTCTTGGTTTTCATCATCTTGGAACTCTTCTTGGTTTTCATCATCTTTAATCTGTTCTTTGTTTTCATTCTCTAGTGATGCTTTATTTTTACATGAAATAGCGGACAATGAAAATGTTAACACGATCAATATAAATAAAAGCTTCTTTTTGCTCATACATAATCTCCTAAGTAATGTGAAATAATCAATACTATTTTAACAAAATATTTATTCTTAATCAAGTAAAGTAAACCTTCCTTTACTTTTTAACGAGTATAGGAAGGTTTAAAAGATAAAATGTATTTGTATTAAGCAATATTACTTAATCGAAATATACCGTCTTACCGGTTCTACCAGATTCATAGATAGCTTCTAGTGCTCTGGTTACAACCAATGCTTGCTCAGGCTTAACTACTAATTCTGTGCCTTTTGTTATGGCATCATAAAACACCTTTTGCTCAATGTCAGTTTCATTTGCGCTATGGCCATCATAGAAAGCAACACCTCCTGACCTTAAATCAGGTTTTTCAACGCTCTGCTTATTATACTGTACCCGGTTGATGCGTAGTCCATCTTTCATATCAGCACCGGCCTTAGTTCCGCATAGACTGGTCTTAGCTTCATCTACATCAAGTGAATTTAATGCCCAGGAAGCTTCCAGATGTATGGTTGCGCCATTCTTCATCTTGATAAATCCAAAAGCAGAATCCTCAACTGTGAATTCAGAAGGATCCCATTCACCAAAAGCATTACCTTGTTCTTTCTGATCGGCAAGTTTTCTGTATACGGAACCTGTTACAGATTCTAGCTCGTAATTGTCCATCATCCATAAAGTCAAATCAAGAGCATGAGTACCGATATCGATTAAAGGTCCTCCGCCTTGTTCCTCTTCATTTAAGAACACACCCCATGTTGGTACTGCACGTCTTCTGATTGCATGAGATTTAGCATAATATATTTCACCCAAATCATCATTTTCACAAGCTCTCTTTAGGTAAGTTGAATCTGTACGATATCTATTCTGATAACCAATCGTAAGTAATTTTCCCGTCTCTTTTGCTGTATCTAACATTAATTTGGCATCTGCATAGGATTTTGCCATTGGCTTTTCACACATAACATGCTTACCGGATTTCATAGCTGCTACGGATATGGCTGCATGAGATTTATTGGGCGTAAGGACATATACTGCTGCTAAATCCTCTTTAACTAACTCATTATAATCAGTATATACTCTGGCATCCTCTGTACCATATTCCTTCTTTGCATCTTCGGCTCTCTTAATCTGAGTATCACAGAATGCAACAACTTCAAAATTACCATTTCTTTTAATAGCAGGTAAATGCTTTCCAAAAGCTATTCCACCGCAACCCACTATACCAATTTTAATTTTCTCCATATATAAACTCCTTTCGTTTGTTCTGCTACGTATCATATAAGTCCGTTACCACCCTAATGTCTTGAGATATTCCCTACTCATCAGAGTATTCTCTAAAGGAGAACGTTGACTATGATTATCCTGCTCCACAACAATCCATTCGGTACCTACCTTTAAGGCTTCCTCTAAAATGGCAGGAATATCTTGTATGCCATGTCCTAAGGGTCGATAGTCAAATTTCTCATCTATGGCATAATCTTTTAAATGTATGATTGGACTACGTCCCGAATACTTTCTTATGTAACCCGTAGGCTCTACTCCTGCATACTTAACCCAGCAGGTATCAATCTCGGTCTGAATTATCTCATCAGAAAACTGTTCAAACAATTCATCCAAAACATAGTTGCCACGCTCTGTTTTCTCAAACTCAAAATCATGATTATGATATAATAAAGTAATACCTTTTTTTTGACAGGCATTTGCAATCAAAGGAATATTCTTTAATAGTTCCTGGTATTTTTCGCCCCTATATCTATATTCCACAGTTAGATATGGAATGGCTAGGAATTTACAGCCTATGGTTGCATATCGATTCACAGTTGCTTCAATATCCTCCATAAATTCCGCATAGGAAACATGAGCAGAGATAGGTATCAAGCCAATGTTATTTAAAATGTCTCTAATCTCTTCCGGTGTATAACCGTATAATCCTGCCAGCTCCACACCATCATAACCCATGTCCTTTACTTCTTGCATCGTCTTTGTAAAGTTCTCTTCTGCTTCTTTTCGAATAGAATATACTTGAAGTGCTATAGGTAATGTTCTCATAATGCATCCTCTTTCTTATTATTCAAAATCAATAATGTTACGATCCCTGGCTGATGCAAATATCGCCTCCATTAGTCTCATAACTCGCATTACTTCCGGTAAGTTTATCTTTGATTCTTCTTTTCCATCTAAAACATTTATTACATTATGATAAAAATCTCTAACATCACTTTTTACTAAAGGTAGCTTCTCCTTACTTATGGTGTCATCCCTTCTAGGTGCCATAGTCTTAGTAATACCTGCAGCTGTGCGGACCGGAACAATATCAGTTTCACTCTTTCCAACGGCACGAACCATTCGCCCATCCATATTCCAGTCTTCAATAATTGCAGTACCATTCTGCCCAAGCATATACCATCTGGGTAAAGATATAAAATTACTGGTTCCTACTTCAACTATAGCCTGGGGGCCGTTTTCAAACTCTAAATGAGCAGTAAAGCCATCGTCCACGACCTGATTAGTGATGTTGGTTATTGTGGCATAGACCTTCTTTAATTTGGTGTCACCCATTAGCATAAGAATTTGATCTAATAGGTGAACTCCCCAGTCCAAAACCATACCACCGCCATATTCTTTTTCCTGACGCCAATCCCCAGGTATGCCTCTTGAACCATGCACTCTAGATTCAATACGATATATTTCACCTAGCTTCTTAGATTCAAATACCTCTTTCATAGTCAGAAAGTCTTCGTCCCATCTGCGATTTTGATGTACAGTTAAGAATCGACCGGTCTCTTCTGCTACCATCATCATCTCACTTAAATCATTCGAATTCATGGTAACTGGTTTTTCACAGATAACATGCTTTCCTGCACGCATCGCTTGTATGGCTATGGACTTATGCACATGATTTGGAGTAGAAACTAACACCAAATCTATACTTTCATCCGCCAGCATGTCCTCTAAGCTATTATAAGTATTAAGCTTGCACTCCTTTGCATATGACATTCTAGCCTCATCAATATCAAATACACCTGCTACCTGTATTCTGTCTATGGTACCAATGGTTTCCCTGTGCCAATTTCCCATTCCGCCAAAACCAACTATACCAATTTTGTATTCATATTGCTTCATTATTTCCTCTCATTCCGCCGCCATCGGCGGCACAAAACATAATGAAAGAAGCCGCATTGCGGGTTCTTTTTGAGTGAAAGTGATTTTTCTTTCACTCTTCTCCTCCTTAGTATCTATGCCCAGAAGATTTTTCCTCTATCTTCATAAAGTAATACATTTTTCAAAAAGTTAATTGCCTTAGACAGACCCTCATTGCCTGACATAAGGCTGTCTTCGTGTTCAATACTAATGGCATAATCATAGCCTGCCATTCGAAGCTCTGATATTATCGCCTTCCAAAAATCGTCTCCATGTCCGTATCCTACTGTTCTAAATATCCAAGAACGACTTGCTTCATTTCCATAATAACCAGTATCTAAGACACCGTTAAGTGATGTATTATAATGGTCTACCTTTGTATCTTTAGCATGGAAGTGGAATAGCGCTCCTGCTTTTCCTAACTCTCTGATTGAGATACAAGGATCCATCCCCTGCCATATCAAATGGCTAGGATCAAAATTTGCACCGATTTCAGGTCCGACAGCTTCACGTAATCTCAGCAAAGTACTGGTGTTATATACGCAAAAACCAGGATGAATCTCCAAAGCAATTTTATGAATACCGTGTTCTTTTGCAAATGCTACTTTCTTCTTCCAATAGGGAATCAATACTTCATTCCATTGATATTCTAATATTTCAGAATAGTCATTTGGCCAAGAACAGGTAACCCAATTAGGTCTCTTGTCTTCAGGACTACCCCCGGGACATCCGGAGAATGTATTAACAACCGGAACTCCTAATTTCTCTGCCAAAAGAATTGCCTTAGTTAAGTCCTCATCGAATCCATCTGCAATCTCTTTTACAGGATGTACCATATTACCGTGGCTACTAAGAGCGCTGATTTCAAGATTATATTTACTAATTGTGTTCTTAAACTTTTCTAATTCCTTCTCGTCATTTAGTAAAATATCAGGATCACAATGAGCTTTTCCGGGATAACCACCGCATCCTATTTCAACCATCTGAACACCATTCTTTGAAAGATATTCACATGCATTGTCCAGACTCATTTCACTTAAAACTACTGTAAATGTTCCTAATTTCATTAATACAACCTCCTTTTATCTTTATAATTTCAGTAAGCATTGCACCATTATAAGCTTAATATAAGCCAATTGGCATAATTAAGCTATGGTTATCTTGCTAATCATACATATAATCTTGCTATTATTAATCTTATTCCCAGACATATGAGGGTGCATAATTATAGTATTTACGAAATAATCTGCCAAAATTATTATAGTCAGTAAAACCTACAGATGCGGCAACCTCTGTAACAGTCATTTCCTTTTGTTCCAATAAATTATGAGCCTTTTTCAGACGTACTTCATTAATGTAATTCAATGGACTCTGCCCGATACTCTCCTTAAAGAGATGACAAAAGCGATATTCGCTAAGGTGTATAAGTTCTGCTAATTGTTTTATTGTTATAGTATCGGTATAATTTGCATGAATATATTGTAGTACAGTATTAAGTCTCGTTAAGTTCTTCTTACGCATATTATTCTCTTTAATAGATAAACTCTCAAGTACGTAATTTCTCAGTAGATAACTGATTAGCTCATAAATCATGCCTCTCATGGCAACCTTATACCCCAACTTCTTTTCTCTCTCTTCATGGTATATGGATAATATAATCTCTTCAATCTTCTTATCATTTTGTATTAAGGATTGGAATATAACATTCAAATTTGCTATTTCTTTTGAAAATTCTTTCATTTCAAAGATTATAACCAAAGCATCAAATTCATTTGTAATACTCGTTCCCACATGTAATTCATTACTATTTATTATAACTAAATTTCCTTGTTCAACAGAATAGTCCTTTTGATTACAGGAAATTATGCCTTTTCCTTTGAAGACATAATGAAGCTCAATATGTTCATGCCAATGTGCAGGATAATATATTCCGGGAGTCCGGATCTGATTCATAAACATCTGAACCGGGAACTCTTCATCATTAATAATCTTTTTCTCATATAAGCTTATATCACGCATGCTATATACCGTCCTCTCTGCAATGATG
>SHOH01000040.1:0-4100 GCA_004294845.1 Anaerolineaceae bacterium | reverse complement strand
TTATGACTGACAGTGTTCACAATAATATATAGTTCCACCCATATAATTGCCCTTGTGTAGTTCAT
Organism: Anaerolineaceae bacterium; assembly: GCA_004294845.1. Lineage (GTDB taxonomy): Bacteria > Bacillota > Clostridia > Lachnospirales > Lachnospiraceae > Mobilitalea. Next base: position 4,035 of record SHOH01000040.1, on the reverse strand, counting down.
AACCGCAGTTCACACAAGGAGTAAATGCTGTCTTTTTACTGAGATATGTTATATAGCCCCCGGGATTACCAAAAAGGTCCTTCTCTGTATCTCTTCCTCCTTGATCAGCCATCTTTCTAAGTGTGTCTTTTATGGTGTCGAATAGTATGTTATATTCATCATCAGAAATAGCCATCATTTTTCTTTTAGGATGTATACCGGATAAAAAGAGAATATCCTGTAATACACCGTTACCCAAGCCAGGTATACGCTGCTCCGTAGCTAAAAAAGCCTTAGCAGATAGCTTATCAGTTCCTTCTATTCGCAAGGATCTAAAATATTCCCTGTCAAATTTATCGGAAAGTGGTGACGGTTTAGTCTTAGCACCAAAATAGTACATGTTATCAAATTCTCCATCATGAAATGCCCACAATCCGCCATACATCTGAATAGTACAAACCAATGCTGTATTATCATCAAATACAAGATAAAGCTGATGCTTCTTAGGCACCTTCTTCAAGTCGTCATAATAGCGAGGTGTAACCCCTTCCCCAATGACTATGCGACAGTCCTCAACCTCAATTTCTAGCATTCCTGAAATCGGATTGGAATTACCTATGGTTTTGCCAGAGAGCAAATCATCATAATCTTCAGGCTTACCATGATACCAGGCAAAGGAGTGTGGTGATTGATTTGCTTGAACATAGCTTATAGTTTTACCTTTAATAGTATTGTTCAATTGATTCGCTAAAACATAGCTTTCTGGTATTTCTAGCATAATGTTACTCCCCCTTAATAATAAATAATATAACCTTATAACAAACTGCATGTTGATAAATCAGCCATCCTCAGCATATAAAACTACATGCTTAATATTCTATCAATAACTGTGTTCCATGGCTTTGACTCTATCACAGGAATGCCATACCTAGAACACTCTGCTGCCAGCCAATTACCATATTTATGACTTACATCCGTGCGATATTCCTGTAGTCCATAATCTGGTTCTCTTGCTAGAAAGTTATTCAAAATCTGTTCTCTTGATGGCTCATGAATAAATACAGATTTAACCTTAGAACCATCAAATAATGAACAAAGCTCAGGCAATATAAAATCCCCTTCTATAACTACAGGCATATCCGATTCAATATGATTTATAATTACAGCCTCAAGTCCCGGAATAAAAGCTCGTCCAACATCTATTAGCTGGCCTACTGTAGCTTCTGCTCCCTCCAGTTGCCAATCTGGGTGAGTATCCCAATAATGAATTTCAGGCTGCTGCTCCGGTGTAGACACAGCTTCAAGAAAGACTTGAAAATCATCAGCTTCTATTAAATTGACATCATATAACTTGGCTATAGGATAACTAACACAGGTTTTTCCAGAACCTGATGCTCCTCCGATTAATAACACACACCAATCTCTTTTCATTTTTTCTACCCCAATTCTCCTGATTTCATTTGAGCAGCTTAGCTCGCCCTCTACGTATTCACTTTATAGTTCCATCATTACTCTATCTATCCACTCATTAACCAATTCTCCAAATAATTTCTCCTGATCAATCTGCAGATTATGTCCAGCCTTATCAAGTACTATATATGATGCTCTCGAATAATTATCAAGCAATTTAAATTGATCCTTATAGCCCACCTCTGTGTCCTGTCTACCAACTAATATTAAGCTTGGCTTATTAAAGGGTTCCTCTAATTTATCGATATCATATGTAAATGCTCCATCCAGTACCTCGCTTAAGAAGTGATTATCATTACTCATAACATCCATTATATCTCTTTTATATAACTCCCAGGTCCTTTTATTCTGTACTATATTTATGTTTTCATAGTAAGCTCTTTCTTCTTTGTTTATGCTTTCCATGAAATTACTATCTCTTTCTAAGACTTGCAGAGGCGGAACATTACCTTTTCTATAGCCCGGATATACAGCAGGACATAGCATAAACACTCCAAGTATATGGTCGCTTCTCTTTTGGATCAAACCTCTACTCAGATATCCACCATATGATTCACCGGCTAATATAAATCTTTGATTAGGTATAACCTGATCAATGAACTCAATTATTACATCCAGCATATCATCAGAGCATTTAATATTACTGCCAGCTTTTGATTTACCCATTCCCGGCAAATCAATATAAATCCTCTTAATCTTATGTTTGTTTTCTTCTAATATAGGCTCTAGACAACCACTCATTATGTGATGATTAACTCCCCACCCATGAATTATTAGAAATGGGATGCCCTCACCATAAACTTCATAATATAATTCTGATCCAAGTATACTAATTGTACTCATCGCCCCTGCTCCCCCTCTTAATATTTACTCTTTCTATGTACAATATTATTCTATTACAACTATATACCATTATTTACATCTTATCAGAACATTAGTTCTGAATCAAGTAAAATTTGTATTGAGTTGTAAAAATATCGAATATAACCTAACACTATGAAATAATTTCTTTGTAATGTTAAGAGCAACTTCAATTTCACTGTATCGTTATAGAATAGGTTATGCATGTATCTACCTTTCCTTTAGTAACCTGTCTCCTGTCCAGTAAACACCTTGATTAAACATATCATGCAAATCAGTAAATCGTTTATAATATGCCTCTTCCAGTCTAGTTACTCTATCATTTTCTGTCATACTTATATAACTATTCCTTCTCAATCGAAGTTCATAATCATATCCTAATAGCTTTGCACCTACCGATTGCATGAAATTAATAGCCTGCTGATTTTCTTTAGGATAGGCAGCATCATATCGATATCCCTGATATTTACCTCTCAGGTATTCGAAAAACTTCTTTGCTATTACTTCATAGCTACTCTTTGCAAATACTCCGCCTATAACCTCTACATACATGTCCTTGGGCTCTATATATAAGGCTAATAACCCGTGTATGTTTTTATCATCAGCCAATACAAGTAATTTATCATCTGGATTCTTTAATATCCTGTGAACCTCTCATGACTCAAGTCACGAGAATGCATGGCAACTCATTCAAATTGTTTGAAGATACTATCATACTCAGTAGGAAATGCTTTGCATTTGTGTATTGGGTTTGAATTAAGCTTATATGCATACTTTGACACTCGTTCTAGTTCATCTTCTTCTACATCTCTAATTTCTCTTTCCATTGAATATTCTCCTGAATGAGCTTTGATACAAAAGCCGCCAATTAGGCGGCTCTCATATAGATTAATATGTATAACATACATTTTATTTTGCTTTCTTTGATAACTTCTTTCCAAATATCACTCCAGTAGCACATAATACCGTACCGATTCCATAGAAAAACTCCATTGAAGTAACTCCAGTCTTAGGTGTTATCCAAGGTTCCACCGAATATGTTATCATATAATCAACAATAATCTGCAAGGCATCCTCCGATAAATCCTTATTCAAGCTACTATCATTCAACACAGGCTCTATATACTGATACCATATATTGTCTCCCATGTCCATAGCCTCAACTAGTGCGCGTATGATTGATACGGTAAAACTGTTCCCACTGTTCTCCTCAGCTATCTTTAAGTATTCCAACGCTTGCTCTACATCAAAATAATCATCCATTGCCATTAGATAACCAATACAGAATTGCTGATCACCTGGCAAGCTAATAAAGTCAAGCTCATTTATTGGTTTACCATAAATTAACTGACTATATATTTCTGCATTATCTTTCCCATAAAAGTCCCATGATAGTGCATTAATTACTGCAGCCTTTATATCAATTGGATTAGATTCGTCAGCCAAATATTCAGCAATTTCCTCATTTATAGTTCCTTGCTCACTTGCTTGCACGATATCAAAGTCTAGATACTCTTTGTAAAACGGGGTAGAAGTAATAGGTGAATCTGCGTATGCTGTTGTTGAATGTAATAATAGTCCCATACAAATACAAATAATCGCAATAATTTTTTTCATTTTTATATCCCCTTTCCATATTAAATTACTCTTTATTTCTTAATAATCATACTCACACTTGCAGATATTCATCATTCCAAAGCTGAGCCTCGATATATCGGTTTTGCT
>SHOH01000178.1 GCA_004294845.1 Anaerolineaceae bacterium | reverse complement strand
GGAGGATTACAATGAATGCATTTAAAGATAAAGCAAGAAAGCATATTAAGATACAGGGCAAAGATTATGAATATTATAGCCTAGAATCCTTAGAGGAATACGGATTTGATGTGAAGCATCTACCTTATTCTATTAAGGTCTTATTGGAGTCGGTTCTTCGCGGCTGGGATGGCATTGTGATTACCGATGGTCATATCAAGGATTTGGCGAGCTGGGTCTTGCATAGAGGTAGCAAAGGAGAAGTTCCTTTTAAACCTGCACGGGTTATTTTACAGGACTTTACCGGTGTACCATCGGTGCTGGATCTGGCATCGATGCGCAGCACCATTGCAAACAACGCAAAGGTGCCCGCCTTAGCAAATGAAGCTAAGGTGCTCGCCTTAGCAAATGAAACAAAGCCATCTGAAAAATCCGCCGATATGTCGGAGGATATTGATATGGAAGAAATGGATATGGTTGATGCTTACAGGAATATGGATTATACGCATCTTGTTAATAGAATAAATCCTGAGGTTCCGGTAGACCTAGTCATAGACCATTCGGTTCAAGTGGATTACTATGGTATACCCGATGCACTTCGTGAGAATGTGAAGAGGGAGTTTGAGAGAAATAAGGAAAGATACCAGTTCCTGAATTGGGCACAGAAGGCATTTGATAACTTTAGTGTGGTTCCTCCCTCAACAGGAATTGTTCATCAGGTGAATCTGGAATACCTGGCCAAGGTGGTTATTGAAGGCAAGGTAAAAGATAAGGATAAGGATATAGATATACTTTACCCCGACAGCTTGGTGGGAACCGATTCGCATACCACGATGATCAATGGACTTGGAGTCCTTGGCTGGGGAGTCGGAGGGATTGAGGCTGAGGCAGGGATGCTTGGACAACCTTCGTATTTTCCTGTTCCTGAGGTAGTAGGAGTTCGTATGATAGGTAAGCTTCCTACAGGTGCCACAGCAACTGATTTAGCACTTCGTGTTACTAAGCTTCTAAGAGATAAGGGTGTTGTAGACAAATTCGTAGAGTATTTCGGAGAAGGTCTTCATAGTCTAAGTTTGGCAGACCGTGCCACTATAGCCAATATGTCTCCTGAATATGGAGCAACATGTGGATATTTTCCTGTGGATGAAGAGACTCTAGATTATATGCTGCTTACCGGAAGAAGTAAAGAGCATGTCGCATTGGTGAAAAGCTATCTTCAGGCAAATGGCATGTTTAATGATAAAGGCCAACCAGAGCCTCTATATACAGATGTTATAGAGCTTGATTTATCCACAGTAGAAACAGCACTTTCCGGACCAAAAAGACCTCAAGACTTGATCTTACTTGGTGACATGAAGCAGGCATATAGAGACAGCATTACAGCACCATTAGGAAATCAAGGTCATGGGCTTACAAAAGAAGAATTTAATAAGGAAGTTACATTTACGCTCAAGGATGGAAGAAAGGATACTTTAAGGACCGGCTCTGTAGTAATAGCAGCCATCACATCCTGTACGAATACATCAAATCCTTCTGTTATGCTTGGTGCCGGACTATTAGCCAAGAAAGCAGTAGAGAAGGGATTAAAGGTTCCTGCTTATGTAAAGACATCTCTTGCCCCGGGATCCAAGGTGGTTACAGACTATCTAGCCAAGGCGGGACTTTTGCCTTATCTAGATAATCTTGGTTTTAGTGTAGTGGGCTATGGCTGTACTACCTGTATAGGGAATTCTGGACCACTGCTTCCTGAGATTACAGCAGCCATTAATGATAATGATTTGTTAGTAACCTCAGTATTATCCGGCAATAGGAATTTTGAGGGGAGAATTCATCCTCTGGTAAAAGCTAATTATTTGGCCTCACCACCTCTTGTGGTTGCCTATGCTTTGGCCGGTACTATGGATATTGATCTTACAAATGACCCTATCGGTTTAGATCCTGACGGTAAACAGGTGTATTTAAAAGATATCTGGCCATCATCTGATGAAATCCAAGCTGCCGTAACGGAGCATGTAAAACCTGAACTATTTGAAAAGGAATATAGCGTTGTTTATGATGATAACAAGTTATGGAATGATATTAAGATAAATGAAGGAAGCTTATATGAGTTTGACGATAAATCCACTTATATAAGAAAGCCTCCTTTCTTTGAAAATCTAACTATGGAGCCCCAAGCAATTAAACCTCTAAAGGAACTTAGAGTAATTGCAAGCTTTGGAGATTCTGTCACCACAGATCATATTTCTCCTGCAGGAGCTATCGGAAAAAATACTCCTGCCGGCCTATATCTGATAGAGAACGGACTAGAGCCTAAGGACTTTAATACCTACGGATCAAGGAGGGGAAATCATGAGGTGATGATGCGCGGAACCTTTGCCAACATCCGTATTCGTAACCAGATTGCACCGGGTACGGAGGGAGGATACACTACCTACTGGCCAACCGGAGAACTTATGTCAATCTACGATGCCTGCATGAAATATAAGGAGCAGGATATCTCTCTTGTAGTGCTCGCCGGTAAGGATTATGGTATGGGATCATCCAGAGATTGGGCTGCGAAAGGCCCAAGCTTACTAGGAGTCAAGGCGGTTATAGCAGAAAGCTATGAGAGAATCCACAGATCAAATCTTGTCATGATGGGTGTCCTTCCCTTGCAGTATATGGATGGGCAGTCAGCAGAAAGTCTTGGTCTTTTAGGTGATGAATCAATAGATATTATATTAAAGGATAATATAAAGCCAGGTGATATGGCTGAGGTTATCGCCACTAGAGAGAATGGAAATTCTATTCGCTTTAAGGCTAGGATTCGTTTTGATTCTGTGGTAGACATGGAATATTACAAACACGGCGGAATTCTTCAGATGGTACTGCGACAAAAGATGCTAGAAAGTTTACATTAAGATTACAAGGAAGGTAGAAAGGACGGATGGAATGCTTAATTTTGAATATTATACACCAACGAAAGTATACTTTGGGAGGGATTCTGATGATAAAATCGGTAAAGCCCTAAAGGAATATGGATACACTAAGATACTCCTTCATTATGGTAGTGCAAGTGCTGAAAAATCAGGCTTACTTACTAAAATCAGAAACAAGCTAAAGGATGAGGGTCTTGATTATGTTGAACTAGGTGGTGTGGAAGCTAATCCTAGGATTGATTTAATCAGGCAAGGTATTGAATATGCCAAGAAGGAATCCGTAGATTTTATTCTTGCTATAGGTGGCGGAAGTGTCATTGATTCTGCTAAAAGCATAGGTTTGGGTATTGCAAATGAGATGGATCCCTGGGATATGATAATGGGCCAAATAAAACCTACTAAGAGCTTTCCTATAGGAGCGGTACTTACTTTAGCAGCAGCCGGAAGTGAGATGAGTAACTCCCATGTGGTTACTAACTCCGAGAACTATCTAAAACGCTCATTAAATGATGATTTGCTAAGACCTGTGGTTGCATTTCTTAATCCCGAGCACACATATACTGTTTCAAAATATCAGACCGGCTGTGGAATTGTAGATACCTTCATGCATACCTTCGAGCGGTATTTTACAGTTGAGGAAGATAATGACTTAACTGATCGGATTGCAGAAGGATTAATGGTAGCGGTAAAGAATGCAGGTTTAGTAGCTATTAATGAGCCTGATAATTATGAAGCCAGAGCAACTCTTATGTGGGCATCAAGTCTTTCTCACAATGGATTGACAGGCTGCGGTAAGGGCATGCTGTTTCCGGTTCATAAGTTAGAGCACGATTTTTCCGGACTATTTGATGTGGCTCATGCAGCGGGACTATCTGTTCTCTTTCCAGCTTGGGCAAGATATATATATCATCATGATATTCGCAAATTCAGTCAGTTTGCTAATCGTGTCTGGGCTGTAGAGATGGATCATGAACATCCGGAAAAGACAGCTCTTAAGGGAATAGAAGCTATGACTCAGTATTTTAGAAATATAGGAATGCCTACAACCATGCAGGAACTGGGAATTAATCCTTCGGATTATGAGAAAATCGTAGATATGACCACTGACAATGGAACAAAGGAGATTATGTCCTATATCCCTCTTAAGAAAGAGGATATATTAAAAATTTATCAACTGGCGGAGGAGTAGTTTCCGAGTTTAATCTGCTTATTTGTAATTACAGACATAAAATATAAATTCATACGTATCCTTAACCAAAGAATAAAATTGAAAGGCTTGTAAATGGAGCAGAAAAATGGTCTAGGGTACGAGATTAAGG
>SHOH01000039.1:18967-23977 GCA_004294845.1 Anaerolineaceae bacterium | reverse complement strand
TAGTAACCTGCATGTTTCCAAATAAACATCTGGCATTTCCTTAATCCAATATTCAAGAGCCGGAAACTTTTTCATGAGTACTTCTTTGTCCTCTTTTTTCATATCAATTACCTCGATTGCAAATTGATTATAGCTATATTGTCGCCGAGAAAACATGACATATTTCATGTTTTTATTTTTTTTGTCTTATAAAATATCATTTTTGTTTACTTCGACAATTTTTAATTAATTTTCTTGTGCATGTTTCACAGTACTATAAGAAAAAAAACCAGAGTATAGATTATTTTAATCTTTACTCTGATAAAAACATTTTTTCTGTGTAATCTAACTTTTTTCCCTTTTTAATCTTTTACAATTCTAGCAGCTTCTTCTCCTGCTTTTTTTCCAAATACATGAATATCTACGAGTGCATTTCCACCTAGACGATTAGATCCATGAATTCCTCCAGTTACTTCTCCTGCAGCTAAAAGGCCTGGTATTCTCTTACCATTTGCATCCAATACATGGTTTTCTAAGTCAATTTCTATACCACCCATAGTATGATGTACTGTTGGAACACGTGGTGATGCATAGAACGGTGCTTTATCGATTTGTTCTCCAAAAAGTGTACGTCCAAAATCATTATCTTTCCCTGTTTTTACATAATTGTTAAATGTATCATGTGTTTCCTTAAGAACTTGAGGATCAATTCCTATTTGCTCTGCCAACCCTTCAATAGTGTCAGCTCTAAAAACTATACCATCTTGAATCAATTTATCGACATTATCACCCCATATATTTATACCACTTTCATTGATATCAACATCGTTGTTTGTACTAGAAATCACATAGGACATTGCATCTGTTTGTGCAAGTAAGGCAGCTGTCATTGTATCTCTACGGCCATCTTCAGCCATAAATCTTTTACCTTCTTTATTTACTTGATAATAATATTCTACACCTGCCCCACCAATCCAACCATTCAGAGTGCCGTCTTTAGGATTTCCTAGTGGCAAAGATTGTATATATTCCATGCCTATAAGATTAGCACCCACATTTTGTGCCATTATGATACCATCCCCTACAATAGCCGGACTGTTTGTTGTTGGTAGATTTTCAGTCAATGAAGGATCATATTCTTTTCTCATTTCAATGTTTGCAGCAAATCCACCTGTAGCAATTATTACTACCTTGGCTCTAATTTCCATATTTTGGCCATCTGATTCGCCCTTGATTCCAACAACTGTTCCATTCTCTATGATCAATTCTGTTGCTTTAGTGTTTAAAAGAATTTCAACTCCTAGTTCTCTAGCTGTATTTTCACTAGCCTTAATATAATCATATCCAGCTGCATTAACCGGCAAGTGAGCTCTTGGCCACAATCCACCTGGTACTGTTGATATCTCGTCTGTCCATTGTACACCGTTTTCTGCCATCCATTCGCTTGTTGTTAAAGATTCGTCAACTAATACTTCGATAAAATCTAGCTTACCAATATAATCGCCACCATCATAAGTTTGGAGTTTATGAAGAGCTAAAGAATCAAACAAATAATCTTTCGAACCATTTTCATAAGTTTTTAAATCCTCTTTTAATTCTTCAATTAATTGGGCATGACGTTCGTTTTTTGGCTCTACATTGGTTAAACTCAATACCTTTTGCATACTTGTCTCATCAGCCGGTTCTACATTCTTCTGTCTTTCTGGATCGACAGCATTATATGGCCCTCCTGCTCTAACAGTATTTCCTCCCAAAGCAGCAGTCTTTTCTACCAAAATTACTTTAGCTCCATTGTCAGCTGCTGAAACAGCAGCAGCAAGACCCGCGCCTCCGCCACCAATTACTACCACATCAGTTTCTTTAATTACAGCTTCACCTTTTACTTTTTCTACTGGAGCTTTCTTTAGAGCTTGAACATCCCCTCCCGCTTCTTCTACTGCTTTAGATACTGCTTCAATTATTGCTGCAGAAGTTTTTGTGGCTCCACTGACTGCATCAACACCTAATGATTGGAATTCCACTATTTCACTAGGAATTTTTTCAATCGCAATACTTCCAATACCTTCTGTTTCTGAGTTCTCTAATATCTTGATTTTTTCGATTTTTTCACCCGTAAGTGTAGTCTCCACTTTGATTACACCACCATAACCATCTGCTTCAGTAGTGTATGTACCAGACTTGTATGAGGTTTCTCCATTCTTATTTCTAGTACATCCAGTAAATGCAACTATTACAATTGTCAAAGTAATAATAGATAATTTATATTTTAAACTCACAAGACTCTTCCTTTCTTAATACTTATTTTATTTTAAAAGCACCACAATATTAATTTTAACCATTATTCAAAAAATATATTCTACCCTTGTAAGTTCAATATGTTTAGTAGCTTCCAGTGTAATAAAAAAGCCAATGATTCTGCAAATTTATATCACAGAACTCATTAGCTTTATAATCAAGCAGTCATCCCTTCTTTATGTCCAAAAACAAGCCCTCGATATGTTCACTCAAACACATATCGAGGACTAAAGTAAAGTAGACAGATTATATTACTTAGTATGAGTGGTAGGCTTTGTCTATTTCAGATTAACTATAAAGCCTTTCCTAAGTAGTCGCTTCGAATATATATCCGTGCTTGGGCGGCATAGAGTTATATACCCTGTCGATTTTCACCGTTGCAATACCTCCTTTGAATCCGGAGAACATTCCCTTTAGAAGCACACTTTCGAATTTGAGATTTGCACCAAAAACAGCAACCCGTTCACCCACAGGTATTTCAGAAAGTTCTGCCTTATAGGGTGCATTCGATAGCACAAGAGTGTCGGAGTCTGCAGCCTGAAGCTGAATACAAGGGATTATTAGGGGATATCCATCCTTATCCACATAGCTTAGAAATGCCAGAGTGTCCATCTTCTTCATCAGCTTCAGCGCCCATGGCTTCATTGCTCCTTGTGACCTGCTCTGTTTATACCTGCCGCGGACAAGCATAATACGTAGAGAGTTTGCGACAATGCCTGCCATATCTAATTTCCTCCTATCGGAGATTCCAAAAAGGTCGAAATAATACACGCTGTCGATACCAAGATAGCTGTTATATCGATAGATTGGCTGACGATTATATAAATCGTAGTCCTCGCCATTTGTTAAAACATGGGTATAGACCATTTTCCCCGTCCAGAACTCCTTTTCGAGGCTCATTATGAGAAAGCCAGCCTTTGGGTCGCACAGAAGGTTATCCTTGCTTTCTCCAACAATGAATTTTCCGAACATCATCTCCGTGTTGCTCTTTGCCATAATGGTCGTAAGCAGAGAAATGTGCGGATCTCCGCTTTTCCCCCGCGTTGCAACAAGTCCAATCTTGTATGAGGTCTCAAATTTCTTCATATCCTCAGGTTTTATTCTGTCAGTCATGCATTTTTCTCCTCCAATCTCGTTTTTCCGGTATATTTGACGTTTTTAGCCCCTTCGTCGAGAGCAGCAGCCACAAGTCTTTCCATCTGTCCACCGCTCATAAGCCCGCTATCCTTGAAAATCCAGTCTTTGTATATGCGCTCATATTTATCCCTACAAAGATTGTTAAAGGCACATAACTCCCAGCGGTCCGCTCTGTTACGAATTATTCGAGCGAGAGCCCGTATATTCTCTTCATCATCGGTTGCCCCCGGTATCACCGGTGTGCGAACCCACAGGCCCAGATCGGGCCGTAATGTGCGCCTGGTTTCTGTGAGGAACTCAAAGTTTCTAAGTATTCTTTCATTCGGCACCCCTGTCCATTCCTCATGCCGCCGGCTATCCGCCAACTTGAGGTCAAAAAGAAAAATATCAGTATAAGGTAGCACCCTTTCCAAATCTTCCATTTTACAGAAACCGCTTGTGTCCACGGCAGTTGAAATGCCTGCGTTCTTAAGCATTTGAAGAAGTACGGCGGCCTCCTCCGACTGAAGCATTACCTCACCCCCGGAGAGAGTTACTCCACCATTCGCTCGAAAATACGCTTTGTCCTTAATGAGCTCCTCAAACACATATTTAACTGGAATATCTTCCCCTTTACGTTCCAATGCCCCGGTCGGGCAGGCCTCGACGCATTTGAAACAACGGACACATTTCCTGCCGTCTATACGTATCCCCTCAGGTTCGGGGACTATCCCACCGCTAACACAGGTTCTTTCACATGTGTAGCAGCCTATACAACGGACTCCTATCCATTCGACAGAAAACTCCCTTGGAATGCTCTCGGGATTGTGGCACCACGCGCAACGCATGGGACAGCCCTTCATGAAGAGCGTGGTACGCAATCCCGGACCGTCCTCGGTGCTCATTCGCTGATAATTTAGTATTCTCATAGGCTCAAAATCCTTTATGGCTTTCGCGGGCTATAATCTCATCCTGCAGTTCTCGACCGATACTGGTAAAATAGGCGTTGTACCCCGTTACACGCACCAAAAGATGGCGGTAATCCTGCGGATTTTTCTGTGCATCACGCAACATTTCCGGGTCAAGGACGTTTATCTGGAGCGCCGTGCCGCCATTTTCGATGTAACCCCTGAGGAAGGATTTGAACTTTTCCTTATGATCAGCATCACCTAGCATAGAGGAATTAAAGGTTATCGTGTGGCTGGCTCCGTTCGGTAGATAATTCTGGTATTCAAGATAGTCGCCACACTCCGCTTTTCCGCCTAGTGCTTTACCCACCGAGTTACTGTTCGAAGTCGGACCGTTGATGTCTGCACCGTTAGAGGGGCAGATGGCATTTGATAGGAACTGCGATTCCTTCCGTCCGTTCGCAGAGGCTTTGAGAATATAACCCGCGCCTACCCAGTAATTCCAAGAGAGCATACCAGGGCGGAAGCGCCGTAAAGTCGAGGTAGTTCTGTATTTCCAGACCTCGTCTGTCCAAAGCTCCATGACTCGGCGAGCCATCTCGTCCGCTTCAGAGTCGTCACGCCCGTATTTCGGGGCCTTATAGAGGGCCTTGTTCTGAAGAATCTCAAACCCATCCCAGTTACTTTTTAGGGCTTCGATAAGCTGGGAAAG
>SHOH01000039.1:8810-18867 GCA_004294845.1 Anaerolineaceae bacterium | reverse complement strand
GCGGGACCATCCTGGGTCTGCTTTGAATACTTGCCAGTCATGTCATCCTTAAAAGGAATGAAGTCGCGGCCGTTACCGTAGACAAGCTCCATAGCCTTGAGGAGGTTTATGTTGTTGTCCACCGTACCTGAACGGTCGTTGCCGACCATAGTGTTTTCGAGACAGCCTACTGAGGCGTAGTCATAGACATTGTCCTCGTTTATAAGACTCTCTGTGCCTGACATCCTCGCTTCACGTAGAAGTCCCGCCATGGAACGTTCGTCAAAATTAAGTAGGAAGGGGGCCCCCTGACTTTCCGACACCATGTTTACAATACGGTCAAGCAGTTTTTTAGGGGAGTTCCTATGCAGGCGGATATTAGGCTTCGGTTCGAGTATGGGACTCATGTCATCGATCATGTCTAGAAGAAGCCAAGTCAGACCATTCGTCATATCGGCGCCATCCTTACCCATACCAGAGATGTTAAAAAGCTGGCCGAAGCCGGCGGTAATCCCCTGATTCCCACCAACCCTGATCTGCGCATCATAAGCGGTATTGCAGTGAAACCAGAAGCAGCCTAGTATCTCCTTCATGAAGTCCTCGCTCATTCCGTCGTCCAATGATTTTTTATAGTATGGGTAAAGATATTGATCTAGTCTGCCGAAGGACACACCGGGACCCGGGTAATTCTCGTCCGACATGACCAGCATATGTGTCAGCCACAGTGACTGCACAGCTTCCCAGAAATCCCGTGCCCCGTGCCATGGCACCCGTTCCATGTTTTCAGCCATATGCAGTAGTTCTAAGCGGCGCTTTTCGTCCTTCTCTTCCTCGGCTTCTTTTCGACAGAGCACGGCATATTTCGCAGAAAGCTCCTTTGGGGTTAGGCAGGCGGTCATCATGGCCCGAAGCTGCGAGCCCTTTTTGCCTTTCTTATCCGTCTCCGGCATTGTATCATAGAGTGCCTCAATGTCTTTATACTTCTTTTCAAAACCGTATTTCAATATGTATTCGTAGTCCGGGATAAGATGTCCACTGGTAGAACCGCTATTGCCGTAGCCACGCTTGTAAAGAAGCAGGGCTGAGTCCCTTGCCTTGGCTGTAAGGGTGTCACGCTCCTTCTGTTCCTTTTTTGTAAGGCACATCGACGTAAGAAGATTAAAGCGCGCTCCGCAAAGAAGATCACCGTGCAGTATCTCTATCGGCATATGCTTAGTTATGGCACGGCGGTTAAACTCTGCAACACGCTCGGGTATACTCATCTTGAAAAAGCCATCTGGCAAGGATATTACCTTCGCTGCTTGATTCACACTGCAAATGAAAGTGTCGAAAAAGCTGTAGGTCTCCGGCACAATAAAATAGGTCAGCTCATTGAATTGAATATCCCAATCCGTGCCGGTGGAATAGCAGTTGTATTCGTTGTTCCAGTTCCGTTTTACGCCCTCGAAAAAGTAGTCGCGTAGGTATTTTACCCTCGGCGACAAATTCCTAGGCTTTTTAATTGCATCATAATATTTTGCTTCCATTTCTATCCACCTTTCTTATCCATTCTCTTGAATTACGACCATGCTGTAAAAGTTCTTTCATCGCCTTTTTCGAGGCTTCGCTATCACCCTGCTCAATCGCGCCGACCAGTTCCGAGTGCTTCTGTCTTATGAAATCCAGGACCCTCGTATCTGAGTAGAACTTAATAATAAGGTGCTCGATAGAGGATTCGAAAGACTTGAGTATCAGAGGATATACTACATTTCCGGAAGCCACGGTCACAGCACGATGAAGCTTCATATCGTATTTTGCCAGGATTTTTGCTCCTCCTGAGTAGTCCTCGTTCTCAATAAGCGCTCGCATACGCTTTATGTCCGCCTCCGTACGGTTTTGCGCTGCCAGAAATGCTGAATCTGTCATGATAAGGTAACGGCAGTCAAACATTGAGGAAAGCGTACGCTCATCCATTAAGTCGTTCGCCAGAAGACCGTTCAGCACCGCAAGTGTTCCTTCGGATTTCCAATCGGCCACTACAGTGTGCTTGCGTGCTGTAGTGACAAGGTACCCGCGGCTTATTAGCTCGGTTATTCCCACGTTCACTACTGATCGGCTTACACCGAATTCCTCTGTTAGGTCTCGTAAAGAGGGTACCACGGAACCAATCAACCACTCCTCCGTCAATATTCGTTTTTCCAGTTCACTCGTAAAAACGTTCGTTAGGCTCAACTCACTCACGATATGCATCACCTCAAAAATATAGTATACTGGTATTACCAGTTGGTAATACCAGTATACTATATTTTTCCAATTATTACAATAATATTTTTTCTGCTAATTGCATTTAGTGCATTCTCCAAAAGGAGGACGGATCAAACCGGAATCACCCGCTTGCAAAGAGAAAATGCCCACAATAGATGTTAAGAAAATCTGGCAAATAAGTATCGTTCACTTTTTATTCTACTGCTTAGCCGATGAACATGAATCTGGTTTATGCTTAGAAGGTGCTGTCTAACTTAACTGTAGTGTTTTCATCTATTGATTTTTGTATAGCTTCCAATATTTCTATAACATGTACAGCATGGTAAGGATCAGCTTTTGGCTTGGCACCTTCACTAATCGATCTAGCCATATCTACCAATCCCCTGCACCATTCAATACCATCATAGGCAGTGGACGTGTCCTTTACTTGTGTATAAGGTTCAAAGTGGTTGGCATACTCAAGGGAAGATCTAAAGAATATTGAACTGCCCAGCTTTACCACTCCCTTATCGCCGACAAATTCAACTGTGGCAGGACGTTTTATATAGTCTATTAGAAAGCTTGCAGTTAGAGTAAACAAGCTACCATTTGCCAGTTCAATTTCTGCATAAAGATAATCAGGTTTATCAAGATTAAATGAATTACCATCCAAATCAACACGATTGGGTATTAGTATGTTTCCAAATGCCTTGACCTTTACTGCTGGACCAAATAGATATGTTATGTATGTTATTGGGTATATACCAACATCATATAATACGCCCACATTATACAGGGAGGTGGGATTTGGATGCCAGTGTTCAAACATGCCATTGTGCATTTCTGCAGCTATAAGCTTAATATCTCCAATTTTATTTTGCTTCAAAAATTCAGCAGCATCGGTTTGGGTATCACCTTGGAAGGTAATGGGAGATGAGCAAAAGTACAGTCCCTTTTCATTAGCTAAATCTACAATCTCCCTTGATTCCTCATAGGTCATAGCAATAGGTTTTTCGGTATAAACATTCTTTCCTGCGATAATAATTTGCTTGTTTATTTCACCATGGACCTGAGGTATCGTTAGGTTTACTACAATATCAATATCTTCATCCTGTAATAGTTCTTCAGTGGTTTCATATACTTGGCCACCGTATTTTAGCGAAAATTCCTCAGCCTTAGCTTTAAATATATCATATACGGCTTTTATTTTTATATCCTCATAGGACTTTAGGGTTTCTGCATATTGATAAGAAATATTTCCGCAGCCAATTATTCCGATATTTGATTGTTTCATTATATTACCTCCTTCAGCCAAGTATCTAGCACAGCCTTACTCTTAATACAATCCTCTGATGGGTCAAAGGTATAAGGCTCATGCTCAACACTGTAATGTCCTTTATAGCTGCTACTTTCAAGTAATTTAACGCATTCATACAGAGGGACGATCCCTTCACCATATGCACAGGTATCATGGCCTCCCACATTCTTTATATCCTTTAGATGAACATGCATCACTTTGTCTAATAGCTTTTCAATTGCTTTGTCAGGAGCAATATCATATGTCATAAACCAGCCAGTATCAATAGTTACGCCCACAAGTTCAGCTGGAGTATTTTCAACTATTTTTAATACGTCCTCCACTGTTCTCTCGTTGGGGTGGTTTTCAAAGGCAAATCGCACCTTTTCCCTTTGTAGTATTTCTACTGCCATATCTTTATTATTTAAGTAAAAAGCACTTCCGCCGCCCATTAAATCAAACCCAAGCGATTTAACCAGTCTACATGCATTAGTAAACTCCTCTTCTGTGCTGCCAAACTCTCCGACATAGCTTAATATTTCTATATTGTATTTATTTAATATATTATTTGCTATTTCAATATGCTTATCGGTTGCCCATTCCCAGCTTAGATGTGCATACCATAGATCCATATAATCGAATCCTAAATCTTTTATATTAGAAATCAAGTTATCAAACTTTTCTTCGAAGGTTTCAATGGATTTAAAATATTCTTTTGTAGACTTTTCACCGATTGACCAATCCTCAGAGTAAATAGTATAGCTGCTGGTTTGACCTACAAAATTTGCACTGTTGAAAGATACTTTTTTCATAGATTTGATCTCCCCTCCTTGATTGTCTCTAAATTTGAATAGAATACCTCCATTTACACATTAGATATTTCTGATTTATTAATTAATAGGTACAGACTTCATACTGTCCATAGATTCATTTGAAGCCAGTGTCAATTCAAGCGTTTTGACTGCATCAGAATATGTTGACTTAATACCTTGACTATCGCCAGTTCTTATTGAATTAATAAATTCTTTTACTGCTTTCAAATGAGAACTTCCCGTACATGAAACCTTTTGAATGGAATCTTTTGTAATATATCGGAATTCTTTATTCCAATCATACTCAATAACTTCATCCTCACAGACAATTCGAAATCCAATGCCGTTAAAACATTTAATTTCATCCAGATAACAGGCTGTTTCAACTGTGGCAAGTATACCAGACTCAAATGAGATTATTGCTATAGAATAGTCTTCTATATTATAGTCGGGAATATTTTCTACAAGTCCCTTTCTTCCTACGCAGAATACTGATTCCGCTTCACCAAAGAAATACCTTAATATATCAAACAAATGAGTACTTTGCTCTACAATCTGTCCGCCTGATCTTTCCTTTCTTCTCCACCAGGATGATCCAGGAATTGTGCCTAACCATCTTGCTGTAACCAGTCCCACTTTTTTATCTGAAAGATAATTCTTAATTTTTTTCAATTCCTCGTTATATCTTTCCTGATATCCGACACATGATATTACACCGGCCTTGATAACCTCAGCTTCGATTATTTTTGCTTTTTGAACAGACAATTCAATAGGTTTTTCTACATACATATGTATTCCCTTTTGAGCTGCAAGTATTTCGGCATCCCCATGACTATCCGGTGGAACACATATAAATACAGCATTCAGCTTTTCCTTCTCATACATTTCTTTGTAATCCGAATATAAACGTGCCTTAGGAACCTTTTCACCAGTCTTCTTTAATTTTATGATATTGGAGCTTGCCAATGCAGTAATCTCGACCCCATTAATTTTTAAAAGATTATCCAAATGAAAGTTTCCAAACCAACCACAGCCAATTATGCCAACTTTTATAGTATCCATTTTATTTATCTCCTTTATCTTTCATTATAAAATTCTGAGCTTCCTATACTCTTTTATAATAAGCTTTTGCACTAAATATTAAAGGTACAATAGGGATAATCACTAATAGCGCTGCCCACAAGTATATACTTTCTGTTGGTATATTCTCAGTAATGCCATAATCATTAACAATACTTCCTGCTCCATTTTTAACAATAATATTTCCAATTACAGTTCCAATAATCATTGGAATCAAAGTAAAAAACAATACGCGTATTCCCTCAAATTGACCACGGCTATCTTGAGGATAAAGTTGCTTTACCCACATTGTCATACTCTGCATTACTAGCACGTAACCAGCACCAGCTAAAAAAACAGCTAAAAACAAAAGAAAGTTTTGCGGGCTGAATAAACTTTGCGTATCAACATTCCCTGGTCGGATAAACAATGCCAAAATCCAAAGTCCTATCATGTTTATGATAATGGCTACAAATGTTATAATCGGAGTTTTGTTACGGTTTATCAGTCCAATACATGGAATCACCAACAATGATGCCAATAATAAGCTGATGCCCTGAATAAGTCCCATACTGTCAGCGCCAAAGCCCATGCGATAAATCATCCAGTTGCCCATATGTACAAAATAAATGTTGAAGGGAATGAAGAATAAAGCTGTAGTAACACATACCAGAAGAAGTTCCTTCTGTATCAAAAATCCTTTCGGATGGAAAACTTCTATAAACTGCTGCCATAAGGTACCACGACTGTGTGGTACTAGAGTCGGGCTGTCTTTTAAAAATACCAGAGATAAAATACCCATAGCAATTACAAAAATACCCATACTCCAAAATAAACGATTGTAGTTATCATCACTACCAATAAGTAACCCGCCTACTACTGTTCCAATAATTGTCCCAACCACAGGTAAAATAGCATGAGCGGCCCCTACTTGACCACGATTTTTATCTGTTGTCAAATCATTGCTCCATGCACTAAAACCGGAGTCATTGCCCATAGAGCCGAAAAAGCTCATAATATTATCAGTTAAAATCACCATAAATGCAATCCAAATTGATGATTTAGCCCCCATATTAACTGCACCTGTGTTGAGAAATTCTGTTAAACCAAATACAATCGTAAAAATTCCCCACGCAATATAGCCTATCGATATAAACTTACGTCGTGTACCGATACGATCAGACAAGGTACCAAATAAAAAGGTACTAAAGGTAGTAGTTAGAGCACTTGTAATGACCATTAGGGTAACTATGGTAGAATCCTTGGCAATTTTTGCGTATACAAAGGTATTAAACCATTGATTTTCGATATTCCAGCATAACTGTCCAGCAAGCCCTAATCCCCAAAGAAAGAGCCAAAAATGTGTTGAATTAGTTTTTGTTTTCATCTGTAAACCCCTTTCAGAACATTATTATGGTATAACCTTACTTATTAGCTCTCATCTCAAACTCTCCATATGGTATGTAATGCCGTTGTACTGTTCATAACTATTCTCCAATCTACCAATGATTTATGGCATGTTCGCAAAAAGCTAGAAGTTCTTTTATATGTATAACCTCACCATCCGGTAGTAAGGCGCGACCAGAAAAATAACCAAATACCTGATGACAACGATTATTAACGAAAGCTACTTTCGTTTGTGTGTAATTATCATAAATTGGTGTCATTGTCATATCCAAATATCCATCGTCACTCACGAAGTGCCATGGAGCCATATAATTTTTCTCATCACGTATTACCTTTAGCGTGCCAAGTTTGTATGCTTTACCATTCCAAAAGAACATATTTTCAGTAGCATATGACAAGTCTCCAAATCCCCATCCAATGTTAAAACCGAAACGTCCACCTGCTTGATACCCAGCTCCGCAACCCCAGAACCATTCATGATGATAAGGCCAGACACCCCGTCCCCAATCCAGTAAAGCTGTCTCCTGACCAGTAGCGGTTATAGTGACATCACCGAAACGTACATAACCTTCCACCCCATAAAAATGTTCCTTGCAATTGAGGTAAAACTGTTTTGGTTTGTGAAAGGGTGTTGCAATCACCATGGATTCATCTTCTTGAATATGAGGTAATGTAAGCCTAATTTCTACTGTACCATTATTATTCCTGCCATTTAGGGATAAGACACGACATTCCTCTTTTATTTCAAAAATCATGGAGAAATATTTACCATTGGCATGAAGGGTGTGAGGCTCATTTGGGTTAGGCGACATGGGTATGCTCCGCAATGGCAGTGGACGCATTCGGGTAAAGTTATATCGCTCATGTGTTTCTAAAGAGAACAGGGTGGATGAGAAGCTTGCCATATATGACACATGCCCTATAACCATTTGCAAAACCCATTTACCTAAAGAGATTTGATAAAAATCCCACTCTTTTAGTCCAAATGGTACCCCAGCAACACAAGAACGGTTATAATTATAGAGCATCTGGGTGGCGTAGCCAGGTTTTTGCAGTACTCCATATTTATTTAATAACGGTGTAGATTTTGTTATATGAATTTGTTCCATATCATCCCTCCATTTTTAAATAATTTGAGATACCATTCAACCACTTCAGATATAGCCTTATTAAAATATTGTAAACTATTTGGTTACAGTTTACAATAGAACCATAAAAACTAAAAATAGCACCTATGGAACAATAATTAGTAAACTACTGTCCCACAGATGCTGTATATTCAACATCTGCTATATTCATTTTAACATTGAGTATATAAATTGAGAGAGTGAGGTGTTTCTCAGGGGTTTTTCACTTTTTCATACTGGATTCTTGAGAAGGCTTACGATCTGTATTTTTAGTTTTTTTCTTTTCCCTCTCAATGGCTTCCAATGCTTCTGTTTTACTTCCGGTGGTGGACCTAATCGAGAAAGCAATATTCACGATATGATCCGATATTCTTTGCATTGAAAACAGCACTGAATAGATGCTGTTTGATACCTCAACAGGATACATACCTGAACTTAGACGTGCCACATGCTCGTCACGCGTAGTGGATATTAGTTTTTTAATTTCCTTGTGAATGTTTGAAATTTTTCTAAAATTTTCTGTTCTACGGTTTGTAAATGCATCAAATCCCAAGTCGAACATCTCGGATATAAGTCTGTAGATTTGGTCAAACTCATCTTTGGTCTGATCCAAAAATCTTACTTCATTTTCCTTCATATAACTTGTTTCTTTTACCAAGAGTACAGCGTAATCACCCAACCGCTCAATATCGTTTGTTACATGATGCAGTCCGCCGATCAGTTTTTCGTCATCAGCGACTTTAGTAACTGATGAAATTTTTATTAAAAAGCTTGTAATCTTATTTGTTAAGAAATCAATACGATATTCAGCATCGGCTATTTTTTTGCTTTCACTCATATCTTCGTTGATCAATGAAGCAATAGAACGATCAATGTTCTCCTTTGCAAGAATCGCCATATCGTACAATTCCTTTAATGTTTGTTCAATGGCAACCGCTGGAGTTTGCAAGAAACGCTCATCAATATATGACAGTTCTTCCAGCTTCTCTTGCTTATCTTTCACCAAACTTGTCACTAGATTTATTAACGGATCGATAAATACGAGCAATACTAAGGTGTAAAGCGTATTATAAATCAGGTTAAATGTTGCAAGACTAAACTGAGGCTTTCCAGGAAATAGACTTTCAAACATATTGGTAATAGGTGTTCTGAAAAGAACTAAAATAATCGTAAATGATATCGCGCCAATTACGCTGGTTATCAAATGGAATAATGCAATTCGTTTCCCATTAGCGTTCGTGGTAAGAGAGGCCATAATGCCATCGCTACAGGTTCCTATATTTGCGCCCATCACTAAGAAAAACGATTGATCTATATTGTGGATAACTCCCGTAGCTAAGAAAGCGATAAAAACACCAGTTGCGGCTGAAGATGACTGTATGATGCTTGTAAATAGAATTCCTAATATCACCAACAAGATGGGATTTTGCATGATTTCATATTTGAATACTTTAGAGAGCTCCATGCTCAGCGTCGAATCTGGTCCACCGATTGCGGCTTCCATCACTTCCAACCCAATAAACAACATTCCAAATCCTATTAAAAATGGCGCAATTTTATTAAGGGATTCGTTATTAGTGGAAAAAACGATGATGACACCTACAAACGCAATCGCTGCAAAAACAGAGCTAATACTAAAGCCACCTTTGCTGATGCCTGAAAGGGCAAATATAAATGCTGTAAGAGTGGTACCCACTTTTGCACCTAAGATAAAACCTGCGCCTTGCTTGACTGTTACAATATTCGCATGAGCAAGTCCGACTGTCATGATCGAAGTGGCCGAAGAAGATTGGACAAGTGCGGTAGACCCGATTCCGATTCCGTAATTAAAGACTCTGTTTTTGTTCATTTTTTTAAAAAGATTTCGTATTCCTGATCCTGCGCTTATTTCCAAACCAGAGCTCATCTGCTTCATGCCAAACATAAATACAGCGACTCCACCTAACATAAGAAGTAAATTCATTAAAATTTCCATTATATTTCTCCCTTGTATTTATAATTAATTCTTATTTCACCTTATAAAGTAAACAGCACGAAATATGCTCTCCTATTTTAACACTTCTTCTATACAATTTATAGTATTATAATAATTAGTTTTAAAGTTATCACAAATCTTCTGCACATCTTCACTTTTATGAATATATATTTTTAGG
>SHOH01000039.1:0-8710 GCA_004294845.1 Anaerolineaceae bacterium | reverse complement strand
TGGGCTACAAACACAAATAATTCTGCTGTTATATCCGAATGTGTTATAGTATATAATCTGCCCATAACTGGCTCATAAGGTTTCATTATATTCCGATATTGTACAAATACCTTTTGAGAATTAAGTTTGCTCACTTTTCAAACCTCTTTCATGTTTTCACTTTATATTTTTATAAAGTACTTCATGCTATTCTCATCAATACGATATATTATAGCATACAAGTACTGTTATCGTAAGTTTATATTTAATACTTTTCTCTCATCAAATACTTTAACAGTTACTTCACTTTGTTCAATGAACAATCTGTATTGTATTAACATGCTTCCCGCCTGTATATACATGTGTTGCACATGAAATACAAGGATCAAAGGATCTAATTATTCTCCCTAATTCTACGGGTGAATTCATATCATTAACAGCTGTGCCAATAAGAGCCTGTTCAGCAGTACCTTTCATGTTAATGCTTCGTGTCGAAAGGTTCCAGGCCGATGGTGTAATAATCTGATAAAACGATATAAGTTGATTTCGAATGATTAGCCAATGTCCTAAAGCACCTCGTGTAGTATCTACTAATCCTTTTCCTAAAGTTGTATTAGGTATTATATATTCTTCTTGCACAGATATATCAGGAATTAGTTTATCTAGTAATGTATCCATAATCTCTGCAATTTTTCTCGCTTCTAGAACCCTGGCAATTGTTCTATCCATGGTTGATATCCCTCTCTTATATTCACCTGCGAGCCATTGTCTGGCCAATGGGCCAGTCTCAAAAGGCAGATTATTATATCTTGGTGCCTTTACCCATGAATAAGCCTTAGGCTTATTCATATCAGCCTCCTGATTATCTTCATAAGGCCTGCCAATATCTTGACCATCTTTATACCAGGCATAGTCTGTTTCCTCAGTAATATTTTCCGGAGTGAACGTACTAGTAATTCCATTGGTATGTACAAGAGGATTTAAGTACAAGGTTCCTAATTCCTTATAATCATTAAAACAGCCAAAGCTCAGAAGATTCCCATATCCCCCGCCAATCATAAAGTAATCATCGTAATGTTTGGCGATGGTGTATACATCAGGAATCATTATATCATCGATAAATTGTAATATTGAATGTAAAATTGATTTTATCTTAATGATTTTATCCGTAGTTGCCCTTGTGGTAATTCCACCTATAAATATCCCATGGTTATGTGGGGCCTTACCACCAAGTACAGCAAGCATTTCATGCGCGCTTCTGCTTATCTCAAGAGAAGCAAAATAATCCTTGATCAATCTGTCGTTCTTTTCTTTTGGTAGCCTAAAATCACTATGCTCTGCTTTAAACAGAGGATAGTCTTCAGGTAGCTTTACATAGTCTGGAATGGTATATTGATAAAAATGGCGGATATGATTTTGCAGGAACTCACATCCATGGACGATGTCTCTTAGATATCTCCCCTGTTCAGGAGGTATAATTCCAATTGCATCTTCCAGAGCAAAGCTTGAAGCAATTGAATGAGCAGTCGAGCAAATTCCGCAAATACGTTGAGTAAAGTATATTGCATCAAATGGACTTCTACCAACCAGCATTTTTTCAAAGCCACGAAACAGTAATCCTTCCGTCTTTGCATCAACCACCTGGTTGTTTTCAATATCCACTTGAATTTCCATAAAACCACTAATTCTGGTAACAGGATTAATAATAATCTTCTTTGCCATTTTTCCTCCTTACAATTTTATCTCGTCGTATTGTAGCTAATAAAAGGTTCCATTAAATCCGGGAATCCAAATTGTGCACAACCAATGCAAGGAGTATCATCCTTAATGGGCCAATTAACATATTGATTCCACTGCCTGATTGGACAATCTATGTGCGTTACCGGTCCTCGGCAGCCCAATTTAAACATGCAGGTCTTATCTCCCAGCTTCTCTGCAAAGATTCCTTGATCAAAATATGATCTACGAGGACATCTATCGTGAATTAAAGTGCTGTAGAACATAAGCGGTCTATCAAAGTGGTCAAGCTCTGGTTCTCCATAAAGCAGAATATGAGCCAAGGTACCCATAAACCAATCAGGATGACAAGGGCATCCCGTGAGCTTAATGACCTTTCGATTTAATACACTCTGTACACTGATACATTCAGCAGGATTCGGTCTTGCTGCAGATACACCTCCATGGGTAGCACAGGCTCCAATAGCAATAACATGCTTTGCCTTTTCCCCCAAGGTTTTCACAGCCTCCAGAGCTGTTATCAATCTACCGTTATAGCGGCCAATGATATTGTACAGACCATTATCCTTAGTAGCAACAGCCCCTTCCACAGCTAGGATATAGTCGCTTTCCAGAACACCAAACAGCTGCTCCATAACATCCTGCCCTTCATTCACTGAAAGACTGTTACAACTGATAAAATTAGTCATCTGACTTATCAAGTATATGAAGTCTGGATTCGAACCATTCAGAAGCGATATAATATTTCCTGAACATCCTGTCAGTTCTAGCCATACAAGGTTCATTTTTTTAAAAATACCCTGTTTCATTTGATTTTTTACTATTTCCATAAGACGTATAGTGTTTGGACTTTCACGATCATCAGGACAGGAAAAATCTCTATTACTCATATTCTACCAACCTTCCAACCACCTTTAGATTACTAAGTATTGGCTGACCTCCATGGCAGGAAAGGAACTCACTTGTCAAATCCCTACCCGCTTGTAGACCAAAGTGTGTTGCTGCTGCCCAAGCAGCATTATCAGTAACATCATAGATAGTACCATCAACTGATACATATGCTGGATTGCCATTCTTTCCATCATATCTTGATAACTCTTGTAATGTAAATGCCATCAGATTTTCATGAGCTATTGGTTGTTGATGTATTTGCGACGGGATAGGGTATTCGCCCTGCCCCGGTGCCAATGGTATCGGTTGTAACTGAACTGATGGGTATTTAGTTTTTAAGAAATATTCTATCAGAGACACGTTGTTACTTAAGTGATTTAGTATTAGATTTCTTGTTTGGTCACAGGGAATTACAGATAGTAAGTTTAAATCATAGTAAATATCATTAAATAAATGGTTAAGCCTGTCATCCGAATAATTTTGCATACTCATTTCAATCACCATGCCCTTCATCAAAGCTAGCAAACTCTTTGGGTAAAAATCATTAACCCTTTGGATTGCACATAGTTCAATATATTCTGTAGAAGCCTTTCAGGTGATGAGTTTCATTTTTTTCTAGTATGTACGTATAATTTTCCAGTAATAAGTTTCATTTTATCTAACATATTCTTGGAAGTATCTGACCCTCCAGTATTGGTATGATTCGTTTGCCTCCAATCCATGTTTTCATGTATACCTTACCATGATATCCAGAAGTAAAATGTCCGATAATCCGTGTTTCATTACAATGATTCAATTCTTTTATAAGTTGTAATATTTGCTCCCCATAGCCTTTCGCAACAATTATGATCATTCTTCCTTCGGAGGCAAGATACATTGGATCCATTCCTAAAATATTACAAATAGATTTTACCTCACTTTTCATAGGAATCATTTGTTCATTAACTTCTACATCAACTCCCATCATAGTCGCTATCTCATTCAAAGCAGTTGCCAGGCCTCCCCTGGTAGGATCTTTCATCAATTTAACCTGCCTAAGATTTCTTCCCAACCCATGAATTATATTGCAGAGTGGTGAGCAATCACTTATTAAATCTGCTTCAATACCAAGATCATATCGATCTAACAGTATGGAAGTGCCATGCTCTGCAATACCTCCTGTTATTATTATCTCATCTCCTGGTTCAACTTTTTTAGGGTTATAGTATTCTGATACCAAACCAATCCCTGTAGTGTTAATAAAGAGATGATCTGCACTCCCTTTGTCAACAACCTTGGTATCACCGGTTACGATCTTTACACCGGTTTGTTTACAAACATCACCCATAGTTTTCGCAACTAAGTGAAGCTTTTCCATAGGAAAGCCCTCTTCGATAATAAAGCCTGCACTTAAGTACAAGGGTATTGCTCCGGCTGTAACAAGATCATTGATAGTACCGCATACAGCCAGTTTTCCAATATTACCTCCTCTGAAAAAAATGGGCTTCACTACAAAACTATCGGTAGTAAAGCTATATTTCTTTTGCCCTGCTTCAAAAACATATGCATCCGATAGATCATTATAATGAGGCTCATTAAAGTATCGATAAAAGATATTCTTAATGACATCTTGTGTATCAGCTCCACCCTCTCCATGGGATAGCTTGATTACTTCATCCATATTTCTCGTAACCTCCGTATCTAAAGTGAGTTGCACAAGCACCTTCAGAAGATACCATACATGGACCTTTAGGACTTTTTGGTGTACAAATTGATCCAAATAATTTGCATTGATAAGGCATTTTAATACCAAGTATAATATCATTACAAAAACAGTATACCGAATCAGAATATTGTTCTTTTTTTAACCCCAATTTCTTAATCACATCCAAATGCTCGAATTTATTGCCCAATACCAATGCAGACTTTTCAATCATACCGATCCCTCTCCAATCTACATCAGCCACCTCAAAAACTTCATTTATCAGGTTCTTTGCTATTGTATTACCATTCCAGCTAACACATCTTTTGTATAGATTTATAAACTCCATGGGTCTTTGGCCAGTAATTTGTTCGAGCAAAACACATATTCCTGTAGCTATATCTTGATTTTCAAAACCACATAGAACAGCAGGAAGTCCAAATTCATCTGTAATAAAACCAAACTGATCCGCTCCTGTTATAGTTGCCACATGTCCAGGGCAAATCATCCCGTTGATTTTATTTCTTTTATCCTGCAAAATAAATCGTATTATTGGTTCCATGCGTTTTAAAGAAGTAAAAAACAATAAATTATCAAGTTCTCTTGCTTCCCTCTGCTTCACAGTGACTGCAATCAGAGGCGCTGTAGTTTCAAATCCCACAGCAATAAAAACGACTAACTTGTTCCTATTATTAGCAGCAATAGTTAGTGCATCCTCTGGAGAATAGACTACATATATGTTCGAACCTTGTGCTTTTTTATCAGATAAGCTAAAGTGAGTTCCTTTTACCTTCATCATGTCTCCAAAGGTAACAAGAATTATATCTTCTAGATCAAGTAGCTCTATTACCATATCGATGTCAGATTCTGAGGTTACGCATACAGGGCATCCCGGTCCTGATAAAAGCAGAACTTCTTTAGAGAGAAGATATCTTATACCTGACTTTGCAATGACCTGTGTATGTGTACCACAAACCTCCATAATCCGTATCTCTTGGCCTTGGAGAAGATCTATACATTTTTTTAATCTTTCAACCATTAGAGTATCACTCATTTTCTGTCCATTCTAACATCTTATAAAGTGTCTCATTGAATAATATCAATTGCTCCTCATCTATCTTTTCAATCGCAAATCCTGCATGAACTAAAATATAATCACCAATTTTAGGAGAATCAATCAATTGAATATTAACTTTTTGCTGTACACCCATAGTTTCAATCCATGCGTGAATACTGTCAGTAGAAATAACCTTAGAAGGAACAGCCAGACACATAAGTACCCTCCTTTGCCACTTTAGCGGCAATAGCTACTTGCCCAAAAGCAACTCCTCCATCATTTACCGGTACTTTCCTGTTGTAATATATATGAAAGCTGTGTTGTTTTAGGGCTTTGATAATGTTTTTTAACAGATAAACATTTTCAAACACTCCTCCTCCTAAAACGATATTGTCTATGGGGAATCTTGTTCGAATTTTACATGCGCATTCAACTGTAGCTTCACATACAGTATTATGGAACTTAGCTGATATATAGGAAGTACCCTTTCCAGATTTCAAGTCTTGCAATATGCCTAATATTATCCCTTCATACCCTATAATCAGCTTTTCTTCCTTCTCATCGATAGCATATGGATAAAGCTCTCTTACATCTTGCTTTATAGCACTTTCTAGCTCTATCGGCCCTTGTGCATCATAAGTAATATGCATCCTCTGTAGGACTAGAGCTGCTACACAATCAAATAATCTCCCTATACTTGATGATTCAAAACAATTCAGATTATGCTTGATCGAATTTTGCACTGCTTTAAAATCTTGATTACTTACGTTATACAGATATCCACTTTCCCGGACTCCAATTGCATACAGATAAGAAGCCGCTGTTTTCCAAGGCTCTCTTATGGTACTATCTCCTCCTTGTAGCTTCACATACTCCCATTGACCAACTCTAGTGTATTTACCAATGGTCCCAACAAAAAATTCTCCTCCCCATATAGCTCCATCTGTTCCTAATCCTGTCCCATCATAGATGATACCTATAGCATCCTGCCTTAGATTATACTCTGCCATACATGCAGCCATATGTGCCTGATGATGTTGTATGGGGATTTTTTCAGTTGATTGTTCTATAGCCCATTGAGTGGAAAGATATCCTGTATGCAAATCATGTGCTATAATTTGTGATCCTGTATCCAGCATTGAATTCATTCTTTTTACAAGCTTTAGATATTCTTCATATACACTCATATCCTCTAGGTTGCCAAGGTATTGAGAAGTATGAGCATAACCTTTATGTACAAGGCATAATGAAGATTTTTGTTCTGCTCCTGCAGCTATAATATCGCTTTCAGAGTCAATCTTTAAGGCAGTAGGGGAATAGCCTCTAGAATTTCTACTGATCATTTCATTTCCATCAAAAACCCTAACTAAAGAATCATCAACTGGGGTCAGAATCTCTCTATCATGTACCATAAAATAATCAGCAATACATTTAAGCCTTTCCAATGCATCCTCATCCCTGTAACTAATTGACATACCACTTGTATTACCACTGGTCATTACCAGATATCTAAGTTGTTCATGAAACAATAGATGATGCAGTGGTGTATAAGGAAGCATAACTCCCAGACGGTTAATCCCCGGAGCAATATTTTCGGGTAGTAATTGAGGATATTTCTTATCAAGAAGGACGATCGGCTTTTGCCTTCCAACAAGTATTTCACCCTCTTTTTCAGATATGTAACAAATTAACTTGGCAGCTTCTAGATTAGCCGCCATAATAGCCAATGGCTTATCCGGTCTTCTTTTCCTATTACGCAAAAGTCCTATGGCCTTCTCATCTTGTCCATTACAAGCGATATGATAGCCACCAAGCCCTTTGATTGCTAATAATTTACCCTCATACAACAATTGTCTGGCCGTAAGAACAGGATTACTACAAGCAATTGGACTTTCGTTCTTGTCTAGTAAAGTAAGCTTTGGCCCACATTCAGGGCAGCAGTTGGTTTGGGCATGAAATCGCCTGTCGTCAGGACTTTCATATTCATCTTTACATGTAGTACACATTTTATAATCTGACATTGATGTATTTTCTCTATCATAAGGTAATGTCCTTATGATAGAGTATCTAGGACCACAGGCTGTGCAGTTTGTAAATGGGTACAGATACCTTCGATTCCTCCTGTCCAGCATTTCTCTGATACAATCGTCACAGATGGCCATGTCCGGAGGGATTAATCCTTGCTGTATCTTCTCTCTCGAGCTATCTATAATGAAAAAGCCATCGGAAGTATCACCATCCATAGGTTTGATTTTGACCTTGTCGATCATGGAGCCGATGGGCGGTTTTTCCAGTAATTCAACAAGGAACTTATGTATATCTACTTTATTACCGCTTATCTCTATACTAACAGAGGATCCTTGATTGCTAACAAAGCCTCCAAGCTTATGTTTTTTTGCAGTATTATAAATATACGGTCTCATACCCACACCTTGAACGATACCGGATATATGAACAAGATATCTTTTAAAATCATTCATTGGAAGACTCGCCCTCAATGCTCTCAATTATTGCATTTTGTTTCCCAACATCCTGCCTTTCAACAATAATTTCGGTCCAGCTGCCCAATAAATAATTATTCCTCTCACTAAAATGTTCCCGGATACTATTTTCACTGATATGGCTGTCTATATTTACAGTTAGACTTATTTTATTCAACTTATTTATTTTATTTTCACTGCACATTTTCAATAGAGCTTCATATATTCTTTCATTCAAAAAAGTATCATGCATACGATATCTCCTCCTTTACTATTTCTTTTATTAAGTTTTCAACATATAAACAAATGTCTTCGAACATTTTCTTTAAGGTATCACTAAGCTCACATTGAAATCCGACTTCAGCTATCTCAATTCCTATGAAATAGCCTCTTACATACTTTGAATATAGGCGCATTAAATCAAAGATACTCATATCATGTTGATAGTTCATTGCTCCATATGAAGTTATTGCTTCCTCTAACTTACAGTAAGAAACACTTCCTGCTAAGCCCCCAGAATATGTAGCATCCAAAATGATAACAAAGTCATCTTCCTTTATTTGATTAAAAGAAAACAGTAAATCTGTTTCCCCAATGATAACTTCCCATCCTATTTTTTTAAGATTATCTCTTATACTTTCGAGAACTGCTATAGCAATTCCATCATCCATCATAAGCCTGTTACCAATCCCAATCGCTTTATTCATGATTTAACAACCCATAACATTATTGGAATTATTATTAATAGATATATACGCAGAGAAAGATAAATAAATACTAAATAGCTTAGTATTATCGTTTTTTCGTTTCAGATATAGTCACTATACTTTTCGTCTACATTCACAGCTTATCACCTCAGTAGATTATACTGAGGGCTATGACTGT
>SHOH01000038.1:9564-23995 GCA_004294845.1 Anaerolineaceae bacterium | reverse complement strand
TCGTCCATATAGACTGCCATATGATATGAAAACAGCGATAGAGATGCTAAGAAGCGAAAAAGAAAAATATCCCCAGGATATAATCACAATATTAGAAGAAATTCTGAAATAAATATATAAAAAGCGCAAGTATAAATTGGGAGGATGATATATGCCAAAAGAACTACAAATAGATAAATTGGATTTCAATGAGCGCAGTTTAATTAGCGATACGATTTTCCAACAAGCACCTATAGGCATAGCTATTTCATATAGCAACGAACCGGTTGTTTTTAAGAACAATCTTGTTAGAATTAATCCAGAATTAGAAAGGATAACCGGAAGAACATATAAAGAATTAGTAAAACTAGGATGGGATAATATAACACACCCTGATGATATCGAAGAGGATATGAATAACCTTAAAAAGCTTCAGAGGGGTGAAATAGATAGCTATTCCATGGAGAAGCGATATATAAAGCCGGACGGTTCGAATGTATGGGTATATATCGTTGTAGCAAAGTTTAATTTACAAAATGACTATAAATATAATTACATATGTTTAGTACAAGATATTTCAGATCGAAAAGCAGTTGAAAAAGCTTTGGTTGAGAGCGAGCGCAGTAAATCTGTTCTACTTGCAAGCTTTCCGGGCATGGCCTATAGGTGCAATTATGACCATGAGTGGACAATGCAGTTTGTATCTGACGGTTGTTTTGAATTAACCGGATATACTTCAGATAATCTTTTATATAATAAAGACCTATCGTTTAATGATTTAATTAACTCTGAGTATCGAGATTTACTATGGAATGAATGGGATCGAAAGCTCAAAAATAAGCAGCCTTTTAAATATGAATATGAAATTACAACGGCTAAAGGTGAGCGAAAATGGGTTATTGAGTTTGGTCAGGGTGTTTTTAACAAACAAGGTGACATTGAAGCTCTCGAAGGAATTATCCTTGATATCACTGACCGAAAAAACATGGAGAGCAGTCTTGAATACATCAATGAGATTGATACTTGGACGGGACTTTACAATCGCAGATACTTAGAAAATCTTCTAGTACATGATGCGAAGATAGTAACAACAAAGAAAAGGGCGGTTGTGAGTATCAATTTAAGTGCTGTACAACTATTAAGCATGACTTATGGATTCCATTACAGTCAGGAATTGATTAAAAAAGTAGCTGATAACTTAAAATCGCTATGCAATGATGACCGCCAATTATTTAATACATATGAAAACCGATTTGTATTCTATGTGAAAGCTTACAAGGATAAAAATGAGTTAGTTGAATTCTGTTGGGCAATTACAAAAATAATAGAACCTATACTTATCATAGAAAAAATTAGTGTTGGTATCGGGGTTGTAGAAATTGACGAGGACAATAAGAAGGATGTAGAGCTTATCTTAAAAAATCTTCTTATATCCTCTGAAAAAGCTCGACGCAATATCGACAAATACTTCGGCTTTTGTTTTTTTGATGCCGAAATGGAGGCACAATTACTTCGTGAGCAAAACATAATACTAGAACTAACTAAAATTGTAGAGGACGAAAATTGCGACAGTTTATATTTGCAGTTTCAACCAATATTGGATATTAAGACAAATCAAATATGTGAATTTGAAGCTTTAGCAAGAATAAAAAATGACGAACTTGGTCCGATTTCGCCTCTAGAATTTATACCTATAGCTGAGAAAACAAAGCTAATTATTCCATTAGGAGATATAATTATCCGGAAAGCTTTACGCTTCTTGAAATTGTTGGAAGAGAATGGGCATGATAAAATTGGCGTATCTATTAATGTATCTGGGATACAGATGCTAAGAAATGATTTTTTAAAAAACCTATTTGATATAATTCATGATATGCAGGTTAATCCGTCTAATATCGGACTTGAAATTACAGAGTCAATATTTTTCTCAAATTATCAAGATATAAATTACATTCTCGCACAGCTAAAAGCTTTTGGAATAAAAATTGCTATAGATGATTTTGGGACGGGTTATTCTTCATTAGCTAGGGAACGAGAACTGAATGTCAACTGTCTTAAAATCGATAAATATTTTATTGATAATCTATTATCGCTTAAGTCTGATGAAGCTATAACCGGTGATATTATTTCCATGGCACATAAGCTGGGACATAACGTCGTTGCAGAAGGTGTAGAGCATAATAAGCAACGACAATATCTGCTAAAACACGGATGCGATAAAATACAGGGATATCTGATTAGTAAACCAGTTGATGAAGAGATAGCAATAAACTTAATTAAAATACAATATATATAGAAGCAGCAACAAGAAAGATGGTAAACAATTTGGAAAACAACAAAAACATAAAGGATACTTCTATAAGAAGGACAGTAATAACTGTTTTTATACTTGTAATGTTTGTATCCATAAGTAGTATTGGAATTTTGATCTTTACAAGATGGTTTTCATCTGCGAGACAGACAACTGAGAACATAGCAGGGGAGATGAATGAGAGCATATATAATCAAATATATACATTCCTGAATATACCGTCGCAGCTAAATGATATAAACCATAATATAATTGAAGGTGGAATTCTTGATATATCCAATGATGTACACAGAGACAGATTTTTTGTAGGTGTATTAAGTTCATACAATCCTGAGATTTATAGTTTCAGCTACGGCTCAGCTGACGGAGAATATTACGGAGCCCGAAGGAACGATAAAGGTGTAATTGAGATTATGAGGAACAATGCTGATACCGGAGGAAATTCATGGTATTACTCGGTAAATGAGGATATGACAGCCGGTGATATCATTGTTGAAGCTGGACAATTTGATCCCCGTACCCGAATATGGTATAAAGCAGCTGTAGCAGAGGGAGGTCCTACCTTTTCCCCTATTTATAAACATTTTATAATGGATGACTTAGCTATATCATATTCATGCCCAATATATAATGAAACAGGTGAGCTTCAAGGTGTCCTTGGAACTCATATGCTACTTACGGATATCGGTGATTTACTAAAAGATTCATCGAGTAAATACAAAGGATATACTTTTATAGTCGAGAAGGAATCGAATGATTTGATAGCTAACTCAATTGGAATTGATAATTTTGCTGTACTTCCTGACGGTACATTTGAAAGGTATAACATTGATGAGATCCAAGATACTGATATACGGGATATTTATTATGAATACAATATGAATTTAGAAGAGCAATTCTTATATCAAGGTAAAGAACAAAGGCTATATATAGACATAAAAGAAACTCATATGAAAAGTCTGGATTGGATTATTATATCAGCAATTCCCGAAGGACTTCTTTTCAACCCTGTGGTTCAAAGTATTCAAATAACTGTGTTAATGATGATATTGGCATTGATACTATCAAGCATAGTATATATGTTTATAAGCAGAAGGCTATTGCATCCTATTAATAGCTTAATGAAAGCCTCCGAGGCTATATCTGCAGGAGATTTGACGAAGAGAATTAATATTGTCAGGAATGATGAAATAGGGAAAATTTCAGAATGCTTTAATTCAATGGCTGATAACATGCATTTCCTTATAAATAACCTTGAATCTTCAGTAAAAGATCGAACAGAGGAATTATTCATAGCGAATAAAAAACTAGAGGATCTTAGTAATCATGATATTCTAACTGGTCTTTGTAATAGAAGATACCTTAAAGATAAGTGCATAAAAATTGATAATCCAGATAATCTGCCACTGTCTGTTATTTATGCGGACATTAATGGATTAAAGATGACAAATGACATATTCGGCCATGCTGCAGGAGATGAGCTGATAAAGAGAGCTTCTGAAATACTCATGAAGTCTTGTAGAGAGAATGATATAATAGCGCGCATAGGCGGAGATGAATTCATTATTCTTTTACCAAAAGCAAATAAAACTGATGCCGAATCTGTCATGACAAGAATAAAGTCCGAGTTCACAGATACTTATGTTGACGCAATAAAGTCTAGTATTTCGCTTGGAAGTGCCACAAAAGTAGATTCAGATGAATCGCTAGATGATATAATGAATAAAGCTGAAAATGCAATGTACATATGCAAAACTATTAGCCGTAAAAATGTTAATAAGGATATTTTTGACACCATCGTGGATACGCTGTATAAAAAGAGTCCGAAGGAGAAAGACCATTCACTTGCAGTCAGTGAATTATGCGGCAAATTAGGCTCTGTTTTACACCTTTCAGAAACTGATATCAACATATTAAGGCAAGCGGGAGCCTTGCATGATATAGGGAAAATAGTACTCGATGAAAGTATTCTTACAAAAGATACCCTATCGGAGGACGAATTTGAAAAGATGCAGCAGCATTCTATAATAGGATATCGTATACTAAATCTTTTTGATGATAAATTAGATATAGCTGAATTCGTATACAGTCATCATGAAAGGTGGGATGGAACCGGATATCCTCGAGGATTGAAGGGCGAACAGATTCCCATGATATCCAGAATTATATCAATCGTTGAATCCTATGATCGCATATCATCAAAGGGAGAGCATTCATCAGAGGAAAGAAAGAAGAAGGCTTTTGATGTTATAAAAGATCGTGCAGGAACACAATTTGATCCACACATTGCTGAATTATTCCTTAGGATGATGGATGACGAGGAATAGATTCTTATGTTGCTTTTTAATTTATTTATAGGTATAATCATATTCAGATTGCCCACGTGATTTAAAAGGTGGGGTTATTTTTTTGCATTATATCTGAACTAAAGATAGCGAAAGGAAGCACAATAACATGAAAAGTAAATTAAAAAAGCATCCATTACTTCGTACCCTAATCGATTTGCGAGGAAATCCCCGTGCTGCTGTATATACTGAACCCATGTGGGGAATTTCAATAAGTCTATGTTTGCCTTATGCATCGGTCTTTATGCTTTCCTTTGGTATGAATGATATAGAGGTGGGAATAGTTACCTCAATCTATATGTTCTCACAGATGATTTTCGCATTCTTATCCGGTGCTATTGTAGACAAGATGGGACGTAGACTAAGTACAGCTGTGTTTGATTTTATAGCATGGAGTATTCCATGCCTTATCTGGGCATCCAGTCAGGGCTTTTGGTTCTTTGTTGTAGCAGCGCTGCTTAACGGTACTATGAAGATACCTACGGTATCCTGGGATTGTCTGCTGATAGAGGATGCTCCAAAGGATAAGATAACTCGAATATATTCTTTGGTAATCATATCCAGTAATATGTCTGCATTATTTGCGCCTATATCCTCAATAATGGTAGCAAAGCTGACACTGGTACCTGCTATACGAATACTTTATATCAATGCCTTCATTATAATGACCGCAAAGATATTAATCCTATATAAGCTATCTACAGAAACCGCTGTGGGTAAAATAAAGCGTGAAGCAAGTCGCAATATGTCCTGGATGGAGATGCTATCAGGATATAAGAGTGCAATTAAAAAGATAGTGAAATCAAAAGGAACAAAGTTTGCAATAATAATCAGTATTTTGGTAGAGATTGTAGGAATGATTGGTATGACCTTCTGGCAGATTATTGCATCAAGGAGAATCGGTGTTCCTGACATATTACTACCGATCTTTCCAATGGCGAAAAGCATACTTGCGATTGTACTATTCTTCACTGTAATAGCACACATGAAGCAATCTAAGATGAAATTGCCTTTATACGGAGGTTTCATAAGTTCTATAATCAGTTGTTTGCTACTTATATCCATAACAGATACCGGTGTATGGGGGTATGTGATATTATCTGCTTCATTAATATTCGAAGCTTTGGGCATGGCAGTACTACATACACTTAGAGAATCCTTGGTCGCTATTCATGTGGATCCCTTAGAGCGTTCCGGAATAATGGGATTACTTCAGACGACAGTGATGCTGGTGAGTGTACCCTTTGGATATATAGCCGGAGTACTAAGTGATATCTCCAGAGCGTTACCATTTGTTCTGAGTATTGGGTTACTACTGTTAGGAATACTGGCCACATCAGTCTATTATCGAGTAAGTTCACCTACTGTAAAAGAATAATCAAGTGAGAAACTTTATATAATACAAGAGGATTATTAAATGGAAACTCATAATCATTAATGGGTTTCCGTTTTTTTTGTCCTATGATATAATATTCACGAAAAGTAGATTAGTCAAAGGAAATTAGTGTAATTAATGTAACATTCATTTATTCGTTGGGGGAGGTTAGTGGATGGAAGAAAAAGATCTTAATATGACTATAAAGATGGGAGCCAAATCATTTGCAGGAATAAAAGATCTGGATGAAGGTAGGCCAATTGATGAGAAACAGATTGAAGATTTATGTCAATTCGCCGATGCCAGATTTGATTGCGCTGATTTTCGGGTCCTTATTTTAATTAAGACAATTTATGCTTATTCTGATTGCTTAACAGCGGATACAAAAGCTAGAATTAAGAAAACACTTCTGGATTTCAAATATTGGATGGACGAGCCCGGAGACGATTCTATGTGCTTTTGGTCTGAAAACCATCAATTAATTTTTCATACCTGTGAATACCTAGCAGGGCTGCTATATCCGGGGGAAATCTTTACGAATAGTCACATGACGGGTAAAGAGCATGTCGAGAAGGCGAAGAAGAAATTATTATTATGGTTAGAGAATAAGTGGACCTATGGTTTCATCGAGTGGCATTCCAATACATATTACGAGGAAGATATAGCTCCCTTGGCCTTATTAGTTGATTATGCCCTAGAGGAAGAGATAGGAATTAAGAGTCAAATTATATTGGATCTACTCTTATTAGAGTTAGCAATGTACTCTTATGATGGCTTTTTTAGCGTTACAAGCGGAAGATGCTATGAAGCGCAAAAAAAGGACGGCAACAGGCAGGATACCAGAGATATATATCGTTATGCATTTGATAGTAGCTCAGATGATTTTGATTATACGCGCATATCCTCGGCCTTTATTCTATCAAAAAAGTATAAGGTTCCGAAGGTAATCAAAGCAATTGCATCAGATCAAAATCCCAAAGTCATGAAAGATTCTATGGGATTAAATCTGCAGGAACTAAAGCATGAGATGGATATCAAGGACATAGATAGGGGAGGAGCGTATTTGTGGCAGATGGAAGCCTTTACCAATGTGGAATCTATTGAAACCACCATAGATATGTTCAATCATTATAAAATGTATCAAAATGTGTTTTTGAAAGATTTGAAAATGATTAATAGTAAGCTTCTTAGAAAACTTCGCCTATTACCTTTATTAGTTAGGGTCTTGAATCCATCCACCCAGGGAGTGGCAATTCAAAGATCTAATAGCTATACTTATAAAACAAAGGATTTTATGTTATCTACTTCTATGCGGTATCATCCGGGTGAATTTGGTGATCAGCAACACATTTGGCATGCAGTATTGCCGAATAATATTCATGTGTTTGCTACTCATCCGGGAGCTCCTTTCTTTGATGATAATGCAAGAAACTTCTCACCAAGCTATTGGGTGGGCAACGGTATATTGCCGGATGCTGTACAGCATGAGAATGTTCACATGAGTATCTATAAGTGTGACCAAAGAAAGGGCTTTTTGGAGAGAAGCAGGCCACAAATGAGTCATGTTTATTTTCCAAAGTCGCACTTTAATGAAGTTGTAATAAAAGAAAAAGCAGTGTTTGGAAGGAGCGGGGAGACTTATATTGCCCTCCTTGGAGTTCATCCCTTGGAATATAATAATGAGGATGAAATAATCCAAAGGGGAGCAGTTACTGCTTGGATTTGTGAACTTTCTTCAAAAGATGAAGCAGGTTCCTTTGAAGAATTTATCACACAGATAATGACAGCGCAAGTGACATTTGCCGGGAATATATTGACTTATAAGAACCAGGCCTTAACATATAAAAAAGCTTATCAAGTGGATGGAGTATTGGTTAATGCTGAATATGATCGATTTGATACCCCATATGTGAAGGCAAAACGCAAGGCAGATCAATTGAATATCGCTCATAATGGACTGAAATTACACTTAGATTTTAATAGGCTAAAGAGAGAAGAGCATTAATGGATTGATGCTAAAAAATCTTATCTATGGGAGGATGTAATGGGTAAATTGGGGAAGAACAAAGAATTATCACGTTTTGAGATGACTATCTTTGCAGCCGGTGATATATATGGAGGCGGAGGGCAAATTATTATCAGCTTTTTCTATCTGATATTTTTAACTGATTATGTTAAGATACAACCAGCTCTTGCAGGTACTGTTATCTTAATCAGTAAGGTATGGGATGCAGTCAATGATCCTCTGATGGGTTTTATAACCGACAACACAAGGTCCAGATGGGGTCGAAGGAAGCCATACTTTTTGGTAGGATTTTTTGCAATCCTTGCAGCTTATTTTTTGCTATGGTATCCTATCAGTCATGAATCTGAATTTGTAAGATTTGCTTATGTGTTGGTTACATATTTACTATATTCAACTGTTTCTACAATTGTAGCAATCCCTTACGCTGCCATGAGTAGTGAAATCACACAGGACTACAAGAAGAGAAATTCTGTGAATGGGTTAAGATTAATATTCTCCCAATGTTCAAGTCTTATCTGTGCTGTCTTGCCCCTTGAAATAGTTAAATTATTTGAGGATCCGAAGGAGGGTTACATTGCCATGTCATTATCCTTTGGCTTACTGTTTTCTATTCCTTTTATCCTTATGTTTTTCTTTACACATGAAAGAGTACCGCTTGCCAAGGAAAAAAGCAAATTCAGCATTAAAGAATTTCTGGCTCCTTTTAAAGTGAAATCCTTCCGTTATCTGATCTTCATGTATTTATTTGCCTTCATGGCTATGGATGTGGTATCAACAGTATTTGCCTATTATATGAATTATTTTCTCAAGCGGCCATCAGAGCTCAATTATGTGCTTGGAGCCATGCTGATAACGCAGATTATACTTATCCCTGCGGTAATAGCTATATCGAATCGGGTGGGGAAAGCAAGAACTTATATGTATTCCGCAATTATTTGGGCTATAGGAATTGTCGTCTTGAGTGTACAATCTACCGCTTTTCCCCCATGGGCAATATATGTGAATGCGGTATTAATAGGTATAGGGCTAATCGGATGTATCGTACTACCCTGGGTCATGTATCCCGATGTCGCGGATGTGGGTGAACTCTATGCGGGTAAGAGAAATGCAGGTTCCTTTAGCGGTATCATGACCTTTATGCGTAATATTTCATCGGCATTCGCAATTTTTATAGTATCTTATATTCTACAATTTTCAGGATATGTAAAGCCCGCTAGCGAGGTGGTGAATGGCGTAACCAAAACGATTTTAATGGATCAGCCCTCATCACTTATCTGGGCACTGAAAGGGATTGTGGTCGGTGTACCTTTAATAGCTTTATTTATCGCCTCCTTGGCAGCTAAAAAGTATCCCTTATCCAGGGAACGACATGAGCTCTTGATGGAGTATTTGAAATTCCAGCGAGGTGAAAGTAAGGAAAGCCCGTTGAAAGAGAAGGAACTTGAAACATTAAAATCTGAGATCATATAAATGTGTTACGCCTGCCTATTGGTTCGCTATGCGAACCTTTATCCTAAAGGGTGTTTTTTACCTGATGCGCAAACTTTGGATACGCATAGTCTCGCAAGCGATCCATTAAAAATCGCAGGAAAGGGGTTAATATGAAGGAACATTTAAAACCTGTTATTGAACTTGCTGACAGTATCATCAGACAAAAGGATTCAAAAATGAAATGGATGTGGGGGGAAGCCCTGCTTGGCTATGCTTTATCAGAGCTGGATGATTATCTTGAAAGCAATCGTTATACTGATTTTCTAAAAGCCTATTGTGATTATTATGTGGTCAATAAACCAAGAGTAGATCAATCCGATACCTCAGCTCCTGCCTTAATTACCTATGCCATGCAGAAAAAGACCGGAAATTCCTCCTATGCCAAGTTAACAAATAGGGTTCTGGAATATATAAAAAATGAGCCCAGAATTATGGACGAGGCAGTTAACCATCTGGGAAATTCCTTGGAAGGAAAGCTTTATCCAAAATCCATATGGGTGGATTCACTGATGATGTTTTCTGTGTTCCCAACAAGATATGCAAGTGAGAACGAAGACACAGAGTTACTTGATTTTGCTGCCAGACAACCTAGGCTTTATGCCTCCTATATGCAAAACGAGAAGGATCATCTGTGGCATCACAGTTATTGGGTTAAGCCTGGACGGCCATATCCAAGGAATCTATACTGGGGAAGAGGTAATGGATGGGTAATCTGTTCCTTACCTATGATCTTACAATACTTACCCGAGAATCATAAAGAGCAAGAAGAGATCCTCCAGATACTTAGATCAACCAGTAAGGCTCTGCTTCCTTATCAAAGACAGGATGGTTATTTTGAAACGATTCTCAATCGTCCCGGTAAGACCTACCGGGAAGCGAGTGCAACGGCATTAATCGCAGCCGGATGGTTTGAAGGTGCTAGATGCGGATGGTTGCCGCTTGAATATGCTGATTATGCAATGAAGGCTTATAAAGAATTGGTTAGTAATCTGATATATAGAAAGGGAGAGGTTTATCTTCCTGAGATCTCAGGACCAACCATTCCTTTGCAGCTATTACCCTATCCTGGCTATAAGCTTATACCGAGAGCTGAGAATTGGTCCTATGGTGTAGCGGCAATGATATTTGCAGGTATCGCCTGCGATAAATGGTTGAATAATAGGTAAGGTGCTATATTAAAATTAGTACCTTACCTTATCTATTTGGTAAAAATATACAAAAAGCTACAAAATCTTTGTTAATTTTATTTTTTCTGCAAGTATTTACAAAATATGTATTTTGTATTATTATGTATCTATCAAATTCTTATCTAAATATTTAATCTATTTAATCAATTGTTTGATCTTGATTTATCCCAGCTAAAGTAGATTAATGAACAAAATTTATTAAGGGGGAATTCTATGTGAAAGTTGCTTTCTGGAGCAATGAATATGAGAAGTCCGGTGCTTTCCTCAATTTCGTAGCTATTAGTATTGCAAGTGTGATGTGTACTCCATACACAATATCAATACTTGAGAATTACCTTGGAAAAGATAATCTCGAAAAAGCATTTTTTGATAACTTTAATAATATACATTTAGGATATGGAGGTGTTGGATTTTATGAGGGGGGAGGAATTGAAGGGCTACTACGAAGGGTTTATCGCGGAGACAAACATCCTAGCTTATTAAGACATTACCTTAAGGAGGTTATTCCAAAGCACCTGTATTATGTACCTCAAAGTGGTGTGATTAATAGCAAGCTTTTTGATTATGAATTGCATCATAATTTAAAAGAACTATTTAGTATCATAGAAAGAAATACCGATCTGTGTTATATCAATACAAGGCAACAAAATTATCTTAGCTCTAATGAAATTTTACATGAAGCAGATCTGATAGTAATAAATCTTTATCAAAACCCCGAATATCTGGAAGAATTTTTTAAGAACTATAGCTCGCTAATTTCCAAATCATTATTTATTATCGGAAATTATTCACCAAAAGCCATCATGAGTTGTAAAAGAATCTCAAGGACTTATGATATTCCATTGGAGAACTTTTCACCTATTCCATATAATGAATATTTTGATTTTGCCTGTAATTACGGTGAGGCAAAGGAGTTTATTAATAGAAATTATTTTTGTACAAGGGAAAACTCCCATTATCTATTCATCCATGGAGTTAGGAAGGCTGCTTATATGATCTCAAAGAAAATTGAAAGCATTCATTTGGGTAATGAGGAGATGGAACATTGCGGAATTTTACTGTAATAAGAAGCCTTTCTATTATGGTTTTAGGTATAACAGCCTATGGTATTCTACTGCGGCTATTTGGAAGAAAAATGCCCGGTAGATTACGAAGGCGTCAAGAAAAAAATGATTTTAGTAATGATAAGAAAAAAGTATGGATTATATGGGGATATTTTATACTTCTAACTTTTCTTATAATAATAGGCTTAATATTAATTAAATATACAGTGAGAGGTGACCAATGAGGTTTAAAAGAAAATTTAAAAGGACAACCAAGCAATATATTATTGTAGCCTTGATATGTATTATTGTGATAGGATCAGCAGCTATAGTTACATCTATAATTACGATTGGACAGATTCGCGATGAATATGAATCTGTAATAAATGAAGCAAGACAGGACATGGAGAACAATAAGAAAACTGTCTATATTGCAAAGTCAGATATAAGTGCGGGTGATATTATAAGCATTGATGTGGTAGAGCAAAATTCAGTTTATTCAGCACAACCTGCAGAAAGCTATATTTCAAAGGATGAACTCGGTAAGGCAGCGATAATTAATATTCCACAAGGAACCCACATAATTAAAACCATGATTACCGGGAACATGGTTTCATCCCAACTGCGGGAAGTAGAGTATGACGTGATTCATATAAGTTCAAATATCAGAGCAGATGATTATGTGGATGTAAGAATCATTTTTCCTAACGGGGAGAATTATATTGTTGCTACAAAAAAGTCACTAAAAGGATTTCAGCCTGGTACACCTATTTGTTATATGTGGGTGAATGAAGAGGAGCTTTTGCGAATGTCAGCGGCAATAGTAGATG
This sequence comes from Anaerolineaceae bacterium, assembly GCA_004294845.1. Lineage (GTDB taxonomy): Bacteria > Bacillota > Clostridia > Lachnospirales > Lachnospiraceae > Mobilitalea. The sequence goes on along the minus strand of SHOH01000038.1, from coordinate 11,408 downwards.
CAGGATTGTATCAAGGCTCAAGATTGTATATGACAAAATATATCGAGCCAAATATTCAGGACGCATCTTACATTACTTATACTCCCAATGTATCAGTTTTATCTTTGATTGAAAATGATCCGAATATTGTTGAAAGATACTCACAAATATTAAATAAAGAAGTAAGGAAGGCTATGGAGAATCGTTTGACAGAAAGTATAGGTTTAGATGTATCCGAAATCAGATGGGAACTTGATGAAACTGAAATAAGATACATGCCTGTTATACCCGGCACACAATCTAAGGAAGATGTCGGATATATGGAAACTAATCAAGGAATTATTATCGGACCAGATATTGGATCAGCTAATGAATCAAGTAATGGGACTGATAATTGGACATATAATGAATCAGATAATGATACAGACGATGTTGAAAATAATGAAGCAGATAATGATTTTGATAGAAATCATTTTAAAGAAAACAAAGTGGATAAGAATGTTACTGAAACGGAGTTGTTCTTTCCGGAATTAGGTAGGACAGATATTTATGATTATGAGAATTCAATATTTGCTACGGAGGGATAAGAGATGATATGTGTTGGCTATGTAGGAGTAGAGGCATTTGACATTATCCTTTATATTGGAAGAACTCTCACCACGCTCAATTACCCGGTATTAATTGTCGATTTATCCGAAACAGGTGCTTTGACTAAAGCTATCTACCATGGGATGGAGATGGATAGCTTGGAAGACATTATACATTACCGTAATATTAATTACATAAGAAAAGTACCTAAGGATAGTGAACTTAAGGATTATAGTAAGGGTGTAGTATTTATTGTATATGGTCATAATTATAAAGAAAATCTTCCTCTAAAAATGAATTACTTAAATATTATTACAGATCCATATCCAAGTAATATCGATAAAATAAATCAAGTATTGTGCTCTGCTGATGTTGTCAATATAAAGTTAAGTATTCTGGTTCGTAACATCATAACTATAGATGATTTTGATAGAGTAAAAGGCAGTTTAACATATCTGCAGGATCATGCTAATACAAGGTATGTATATCATGACATATATGATTACGAAAATGCACTCCGATGTCAAACCTCACAGGTTATTAGTTTCAGAAGAATATCATCGGGGATGAAGAAGATTATTATTAGTGAAATAAGTAAAATGCTTCCCTTTATCAAACCATCCATTATCCAAAAAGCATTCTACTGCGCCGGGAAAGGGGTAACTTAAGATGAGCAAGATTGTGTTTTGGTCACCTTTACATGGTCAGGGACAGACCGGCAACCTTCATATCATATCGATAATCATGAGCCTGCTAAATAAAAAGAAAGTATTAATGATGCAGACACATTATGCTATGAACAATTTAGAAGGGCCTTTTATAGGCAAGAATATGGATGCTGCAAGTAGCGGAGAAAATATTTTTCAAGACATTGGCATTGATGCTGCAGTAATGTATAGCCGTATGAATTGGCTGACAGGCAATATTCTTGAAAGCTGCTGCATCACATTTCCCAACACGTCATTACTATTATTACCAGGCACCGATACCAGAAATTATGAAACCTTTGATAGGGATATCTGCACTAATCTTTACCGTATGATACAGAATGCAGAGAATCATGTTGATCTTGTTATGATTGATGCAAATAGTGGAAATGATGAAACATCTTTTAATCTTATGTCATTGGCAGATGTCATTATAATTAATCTGACGCAAAGAAGGTATGTGTTAAATAAGCTCTTTTTAGAATACAAGGAACTAATTAATAATAAGAAGGTGTTTTTCCTATTTGGAAATTATGATAAAAATTCCGGATTTAATATCATCAACTGTCG
>SHOH01000038.1:0-9464 GCA_004294845.1 Anaerolineaceae bacterium | reverse complement strand
CATGTAGTAGTGCATCAAAGATTATGGGCATGATAAGTATCACGGATAATCAGAACATAGCAGAAAGGAGCAGAGCATGAATCTGATAGATATTATACTCTCCATTTTGCTACTAACTGGTCTTGCAGTATTTATCTATTATATCTTTAAAGCCAAGGTTGATTATGACGACAATTCCGAGATGATTTATTCTATAGATTATATATGTGATAGGTTTAAGAAAATAATTAATGACATTATAAATGTGGATATGAATATTCTAAATTTTAATAAAAAGGACCTTGAGAATAGGCGTGCTCTTAAGCGATCTTTGAGTAATGCTATTCGTATGTGCTCACAAGGTGATATCAACTCGAAGATTATTGTTCTATCCAGGGCAAAGTATACGCTATTAAATATTATAAAGATCAATGAGGATACTATTAATAAAATAATACCCTTTCATGAAGTGGAGCAACTAACAGCTAAGGACAAATTCGAAATCATGCTTTATAGGCAAAAGCGTAGTGGTAACCTAAGAATGTTTCAGAAAATATGTGAGATTACGAAGCTTGATAGACTTCATCAGGATTCTGATGGGTATTATTATAGTATATGTGATGAGGATATTCATAAAGCTTATGATATGATGCAAGATGAACTTACATTTGATGATAAGCTCAACATAATTGCACAGAGGATTTACGAAGAAACCTATGGTTTATCGGTTGTTGACTTATTAATAATGGAGGATATTTCATTAGATAGTATATCTGGCGGTGTATCAGGAATTACAAGTAATAATCTTATATATATGGAAGATGATATACAGTCAGGAAGTTACATAAAATCTCAAACACATGAAAGCATATGGGTTATTTATAAAGGAAAACCTATTCATCTGAAATTTCTGTCCTTTGAGTCAGAGAGTGTAATCAGGCGTATATGCAAGAATCTTGCGGAGTATGGTAGAGTAGGACATCTAACCTCAGCTGAAGGTGGGATTAAGACACATCTTGCAGATGGAGGAAGTAGAGTCACAGTATTTAGACCTAACAATGCCTCGCAATGGGCATTTTTTGTTCGGAAATTTGCTAACACAGCTTCTCTCAAGCTAAATGATCTAATTAACGATCAAGGAAGCTATTACCCTATAGAGGTTATAAAATGGGCTATTCATGGCTGTGTCAATCTGTTTTTCTCAGGGGATCAGAACTCAGGTAAGACAACATATACAAGGGCAGCAGTTAAGGAAATTGACAAAAGACAAGCTATCAGAACATTGGAGGCTGATTTTGAGCTTTATCTAAATGATGCCTATTCCGATAAAAATATTCTGGCTACCAGACCGAGTGAGAGACTACCATTTCCAAAGCTAATAGAACTTTTGAAGAGCTCTGAAGCTCATACGATTTTATTTGGAGAAACGGCAAGCTTAGAGCATGCAAAGCATCTGATCAACCTACTTCTTGCCGGAACAAAACGAGTTATTACAACAGGTCATTGGCCAACAACGGATGAATTAATATCTTACTTTGTCCATGCTCTAGGTGGGTATGGTAGCTGGGGATTAGATAATATTCAATCCATGGTTGCAAGACTTATTCATCTTGATGTCCATTGTGTAAAGAAAAACGACGGACACAGACATATTGATAGAATAACAGAGATAATCCCTTATGATAGAGAGGAGAGGTCTCCTTATGGGGAACAAGGTGTAAACAGACACCTTGAGGAGATCTCACACTATCTAAAGCTACTGACCCGTGAAAAGACCTACTATATAAGAGATATCGTGATTTATGAAGATGGTGCTTATAGGATGATAAATCCCATTAGTGAAGGTCTTTCTAAACTTATTCTTCGCAACCTCCCTCCCGATAAACGACAATCTTTTTTGGACTTTAACTCAAATACGCTCTTGATCGGGAGAATGGAGGTGTGATTTGACAGTTAATCTAATTATATATAGGATATATTCATTTCTTAATAATTTTCCGCTTACGCAAAGCTACATTGATAAATTATCTTATCGATTTCGTTTAATAAATCCCAGTGATAAGAAGACAATTGCAAAAAAGGTAGTAATTTCATACATAGTTTCACTAGTCATTAGTGGCTTGGCATTTTCATTAATTTATTTGTCTAATAGAAGGCTGATAACCTTAATTACAGCAGGCTTTGCTATATCAATCATTAACTCAGAGCTTGTAAGTCGTATGGCTAAGAGGTATGAAATAAAGATGCTTACAGAAACTGAAAGGATGCTTGCAGATGTGGTGCATTATTATTATGTTGAGTATCGTATCGATGATGCTATATACAGAGTAAGAGAGCATCTTAGTATAGATATGAAAGCCACATTAGACCAAATATATGAGTTGATACTATCATCTGACAAAGAGGAAGAACTAAGAGAATATTACGAAAACATCCCTAATAAATACTTGCGATCATTTGTTAGTCAATGTGTAGGAGTAATGGAAGGGGGTGATCAAATATATGAAGGAAACCTCCTTTTTGTTAGAAACTTAGAAAATTTACAGAGAGAAATAAGTATTGAGATAGATAAGCTTCATAGATTAAACATGGAATTTATGGGTGTAATTCTATGTGTTATCACTCCGATTTTTTGTATAGATATTGTTAAGCAGTTTGCTATAAGCCTAAAAGAGAACATGAGTGATTTTTATTATGGTAGTCAAGGTTTTTTGCTGGATATTGGACTATTGGTATTAGTACTGGGCATTTATATAATTATGCGCAAAAGTGCAGAATATAGAGCCTTCCATCTATCAGACCATAAATGGCTTTATCATGTTGACAGAGTATTTTTTATTAAAAAAGCAATGAATAATTATTGTGACAGAAACGCTTCAAAGCAAGAAAAATTACAAAGAATACTACGCAATAACGGAATTAACATCCAAGCAAGGCATTTTGTTCTTCGTAGTTTTATTGTAGCTATGTCTATATTTCTTTTGACTGTAGGGATTACGGTTTATCTTCATAGTTATAGCAGAAATATGCTAATCACTGTTGAGGCCAAGAAGATGGAGTTTTTAAGATCGATAGCTGAGCCTAGGCAATCTGAAGCTATGGCTGATACTATTGAAGCATATACAAGAAAGTACATAGAAGAACCCAGCACATTCCCCAATAATAGTGAGAAAATAATAGCAGAACTTCATAAAGCTGGGCTCTATTATAATCTGACTATATCAAAAGCATTAGCCGATGATATTTTGTATCGGGTAAAGAGGTATCAAGGTGAATATTTCTCCTTCATTGATTTGCTTATATGCCTGTGTATTAGTGTCATAGCTTATTATCTTCCCTTTATTCTACTAAGATATGGCTCATCAGTATCAAGAGATGCCATGGAGGATGAGGTTAATCAGTTCAATGCTATTATCGGGATGCTTATGCATAACGAGACTATAACAGTAAAACAGATATTAGTTGAGATGGAATCCTTTGCACTGGTTTTTAAACAGTCAATAAGAATGTGTATTGATGATTATGCATCTGGTGATATTGAGGCACTAAATGAATTAAAAGAAAGGGAACCCTATGAACCATTTAGAAGAATCGTCGATAATCTGATACGATGTGATGCAATGACTATAAGTCAAGCATTTGAAGAGATAAAGCTGGATCAGGATGGATATATATCAAAACGAAAACTGACGAACGAAAAGTCTATACGAAAAAGAGTAATTAGGGCTTATGCTCTAGCGGCATTGCCATTTCTTCTACTTTTTGCATATGGTCTATTACCTGCACTGGTATCTGCCATGAGGGAACTGAATCAACTGATAGAAGAGATTGAAAACATAGCATGGTAGATTAAAAAACTGAGAAATTTATTAAAGGGAGGATAAATCCTCCGTTATAAACAGAGTAATAAAAATTAATTATCTAGGGAGGATAAATCCTCCGTTATTAGTAACTTTATATTAACATTTATGGAGGAGGATTTATGAAAACAAAGAACAGTGATATTGTAGTAAAGATTTTCTTAGTTGTAGTGGCGGTTATATTAGTGGGACTTATAATCGCATGGTCAACGGGGGTATTCAAGGACAAGAGAAATGACTTAAATGCAGGGACAGAAAGAATTAATAAGGCAATAAGTTCCATGCTTGAGTTTGATTTACTTGCTTATGATGGAGGGAGTATTACAGGAGATTTGTTGGTTGATTTAATTAAAACAATAAATGATAATGATCCGGAACTTACGATTAAAGTTGAAACGTTGGCATTGCCCAACGCACCTGCTGAATATAAAGGAGCTTCAACTTATCCTTCTCCAACTAAAGAGGCTGATAATTATATCAATCCTAATGGCATCTTTAAAGGAAAAGTTATTAGAAATAAAAATGGGATTATTAATGAAATAACTTTTACGCAGAAGTAAAATTATAATTTTAAATATGGTATCAACTTTATTTCAATTATAGGTGGTAATAAAAGTGAAGCATAAAAACAATGATCTAGTTCCTCAAATATTCATAGCCGTAGTAGGGGTAATCCTGGTAGGTATAATCATCTATTATGTTATGAACTCTGTCCAAAGCACGACTAAGCTTGCAGATAACATTATACTAGATACAGAAAGAACAGCTTCTGATTATGCCGAGTATGATATTGTTAAGTACAACTGTGAGGATATTCGAGGATCAGAAGTGACTAATTTCATAAAGAAGTATTTAGGAGATTATGACACTTCAGAGTCAGCTCCTATCTATGTTGAAGTTATTACTAAAGCTTCCGGTTTGACTAATACAAATACTTATAGTAACAAAGAACATATAGAGAATATAAAGAACTTTTCAAATATGCAGCATTATATCAAACCCACAGCTATCTTTACTGGAGAAGTTATAAGAACAGCAAATAAGGTTATAGTTGGAGTGAAATTTGCGCAAAAATGATTACTGGGAGGATTAATAATGCAAAACACTGTTACTAATGTAATAGAGTTATTAATTGGAGCAATATTGATGGGCTTAGGCTTATTATATTTGGCATCGCAATATAGAGCCTTGTCATATTTGACCGATCTTATTTCGCAAGATACTTATGAAGATAGAAACGTCTTGCAGCAATTTAATGAAATTAATATAGACCGAATATCAGATGATGAGATTTATGCTGCCATTATGGGATGCAGGGAGTATCCTATAATGATTGATGATAATTTGATTCCCCTAAACGAGCACGATTATGATTTATATTTCACATATGTAAGAGATGGCTATTATAAGAAAGAATATCAGTATGAAGCAAATAAGCGGATAGTATTGATTTTATATTCTTACAATGGTATATAAGGCTAAAGGATGGTGACATGGATTTTCCGGGAAGACTTCTAGCGGCCTTTATGGTCCTAATATTGATATTTATTTTTCCGTTACAATACATAGCCGGGTTATATGGTGAGGACATTGACTCTATGGTAGATGATAGAACGCATCAGCTGACTGATACTATCAGAGACAGAGGATATCTTGATGAGCATATGTATGAAGAGTATGTTGGTTTTCTTGCTTCTACCAGAGAAAGATATGATATTGAAATCCAAGACATTAGACCTGTTAAGGGTGAGGATTGTTCTTTTAATAATAGTCCAGGAGTTAATAGAACATCCATGCGTTTATCCCACAGTGAAATAGTATCTTTTGCAACACATTCACATACAGCTGCTTGTTATGCCGGTGATTTGCATGTTTGCAATGGAACGGATTGCGAATTTGAAGATAGTGTAGAGCCTGGGATTTTATTGTTAACAGGGCTTCAAACAACCAATGCGAGTGGAAACACTATATTTCGTAATTATTTTCTTTATTCAACAAGTGAAGGAGAAACATGGCGGAGGCATACCCCTGGTGCAGCCTCCCTAAGCCAAGACATAACTTATGGTCCTGATAAATGTTATTACTTTATTAATAACAATAGGATTTATAAGTATAATCCTAGTACAAACACAACTTCTTCTGTATCGTCTTTTTCAAGCACTCATGATAAAAGAGAAGTAATGTATAGAAATCATAGATTTTTTGTAACTGAAACAGTACCATCAACGTCATCTGTAAATACACGCATATACCGTAGTATTAGTGCTACTGATGCTAATAATTTTGTAGCTATACAATTATCTCACCGCGTTAATATTAGCAATATTGCTTATGGGAACAATATGTATATAGCCGCAGGTAATGAGCGTAAAACAAGCCCTGTAGCTTCTAATAAATTAATTATATATTCATCTGAGGATGGGATTCGATGGGATAACAGCTTTGTTGCAGATTTAAACTCAACTAATGGGGTTAGAGACATTATTTTCGCAGGAGACAGATTTATATGCGGAACTACCGATGGATATATTTATTACAGTTATAACGGCATAGATTGGGTTTATAAGGGGCGGCCAACCGCATCGGGGAAGGCATGTACTGAAATAAGAGATATTGTATTTGGTAACGGCATATTAGTTATATCTAGTAGTGGTGGAAATTTATTTTATTCGACAGATCAGGGACAATCATACAGCCATACAAATTATCTATTTAATAATATTAATGATATTAATTATTATAATGGATTCTTTTATGCTGGTAATCCAACGCATAACGACACCACAGAGCCTGTATTTTATAAATCAACAAATATTACAGAGTGGACACCTATATCAAAATACCCATTTATTCCATACTCAGATTGGAAATCTTATTATATGGAGTCTCTTACAGATATAGCTTTTAATTCAATCGGTGATACTGGCTTTCCAGGAAACTGTATAAAAAAAGATAAGTATTATGACGGAAATGGAAATGAAATTCAGCCTGTCTGTCATCAAGTTGTAACTTCTATATCTGCCACACCATCAACGCAAACAGTAGATAAAGGTAAACCTATTTCATTAACAGTTACAGCGACATACTTAGATGGACATACTGCAACAATTTCCAATTACACAACAAATTACGATTCAAATAAAGTAGGAACACAAACAGTAACTATTACCTATTCTGGGCTAGTAGGAAATGCGAAAACTACCGGCACAATAACTTGTACGTTAAGTGTGATAGTAAGATTGGATAAAACTCTTACATCTATTACAGTATTGCCTTCTACTCAAACCGTATCAAGGTATTCTTCACCCTCTTTTACAGTAAGAGCGTATTATAGTGACGGTACGAACAGGTTGCTTAATTCTTCGGAATATATTATGGCAGGCTTTAATTCAGCAAGTTTAGGGTTACAAAACGTAACCATATCCTATACAGAGAATGGAGTTAAAAAAACAGCCACAGTCAAAGTAACTGTAATAGCACTACAAAAAGAATGTCCAAGATGTAATCAGCTATACGAATTAAATCCGGATGATACTGATCCGGGATGTCCTTTCTGCAAAGAGATTATTACAGGAATTGAAGTGACTCCCGCTTATGTTGAACTTACACAAGGAGAAAGCCTTCCTATTACGGTAATGGGTATATATAAGGATGGTTCTAAGAGGGCAATAAGTGGGTGGTCTAGTAATTATGATCCCGATAGGCTGGGACTTCAAATTGTAACTATTGAATACGGTGGACATGCTAAAGACATTACCGTATGGTTAAATTATGAACTTATAGCCTGCCCTATCTGCAATACTAAATATCCTAAGTCAGAAAGTAAATGTCCTGTATGTGCAGAAAAAGTGGTAAGTATAAGTGCTTCTCCAAGAGAAGTCACGATAATGCAGTTTGAGAACATTTCTCTTACTGTTACTGCTATCTATGCTGATGGCAGCAGTAGAGAGGTTGATGAATGGAGTATCGATAGAACTTCCATGGTACCAGGTACCTTTAAAGCTACCGTTAGCTATAAAGGTGTAACAGATATCATTACAATGACGGTATTATCTATTAATTCAATAGAATGTCCAATATGTGAAACTATATATGACTTAATAGATAATCCGACAGGTTGTCCAATATGTTCAAAAGAGCTAGTAGGAATAGAGGCATATCTTACAAGCGGAACTAATCTTGTTCAACTTGGAACAAGACCAAATATAGCAATTATTCTTATCTTTCGTGATGAACATAGGGAATTTGCCTCAGATGGGTATAGCTTAGAAGATTTTAAACCACATGAGCTTGGAATTCAGACAATCAGGGTAATATACAAAGAATTTACAACTACGATAGTAGTTGAAGTGGTAAATATGTTAGATACTATTACATGTCCTAACGGTCATGTATACCATAAGAATGAGGATGGTACAGATCCGGGATGTCCTTTTTGTTATACAGGAGAGAATACAAGTAATATAGTGTATTTTGATATTACATATACTACAGAGATACTTGATGCAGTCTATTTGGTTGGAGTATATCATTTTCAGGAAGGTAATTATATATCGATTATAGTTACAAAAAAGGATAAGTCATTACAATATAGATTACAAAAAACATTCTTTGGGACCTCCATGCTAGGAAGGAAGAAAAGATTTATTTATGGCGGGGAGGTATATTAATCATGAATAAGGTATGGGAATTTGTAATCGATATATTTGCTGGAATATTAATTATCTTTGTATCAGTAACAATATACTTTGGTCTTAGAACTGAAACAGTAATGAAGTCCATGTATGAAGGGATAACAGATGAATTTATAATAGATGTAAAGAAGAATGGTGTCATAGACATAGGTGATTACGAAAAGTATATGACAAAGATGGGAATGGGAAACAGCCTATTTAATATATCCTTTGAGCATAGATATAAAATCTTTGAGCCTGAATACCGATTCAAGACTCTTGAAGAAATCATAGAGGATCAGAACAGGGAATATGGGGGCTCAAATGATTATCACTATAGAGAAGTGGTAACAGAAAAACCGCATGTAGATGATCCTATAAATGACGGTAACTTAAATACAGAGACAAATGAAAGTATTCTTGAAAAAGCGGTAAACGGTCAGGTGGATCCTGACCATTTACATGATGAAAATTGCTATGGTGGTCATAAACATATCGGAGAACCTCTGTTTACCCACACGCATCAGCACTCATCCTCTTGTAGAGAGTTCGTAGAGTTATGGGATCAAGAAATATTATGTAGGAATTGTGGATCAATTTATATTCGTTTCTTAGCATCATATTATTGGGATGAAAGTACGAACAGCGTTAAACTAGGCATGTCTAATGGTGGCATTGCAGAATGTTTTTCTTGCGGAAGTCGCAATGTGACAGTTCTAAGAGAATTAAAAGGTTATAATTATTCTTGTAATTATTTTATGGATATTAATGGTGACGGTTATACTGATCCAGTAGGTAGAGAAAACACCTATTCATATATTAAAAATAAGCCTCAGGACACTTCGGTTCAATCGACAAAGGTAAGTGGATGTTATAAATATCATAATCATGCTGTATTTCCTTATAGTGGTTATAACCCCAGTGGAAATCGTACCTATACTACCTCTAATCT
>SHOH01000037.1 GCA_004294845.1 Anaerolineaceae bacterium | reverse complement strand
TAACGTCTTCATCTGATCTATAATTTATCCATGGACTTAGGAATCTGTATGGAACATTTAATGTAAGTGTATGTAATAGTCTCTTAACCTTCTTGTTTTCCAAATTTCCGGTAAGACATTTGATAACATCTTCTCTACTGGAATCCATTGGCAAACCTGTTAACCATTGCAATTCGGTTACTATATCATGTAAAGAATCCATTGTTCCGAAAGAGAGGCGAAAATAGTGAATAGTGTACCATGCGTTTGCAACCATCCTTATTACTAAATCCCATACTGACATACGAACGGCTCCTTCCTCATTTCGCATTTGGAGAAGGGATTTAAACCAATAAAACTTATAGGTTGCAGATGTATTATTGAATACACAGCTTAGATTATTAGTCGATAGGTATTCTGACTGAGGTATTTTAGCCATAATTTTCCAGTGAAATTGAAGATTGTTTTTGTGTAAATATGATAAAGGTTGCTTGTAATAAATAGAATAAAAACTGATTTTCAAATTTAAGAACAAATTAGATCATATACAAAATTAAAAAATTGAATATATATTGACCCAACTCACCTCCTAAAACACTTAATAGCAGTCAAAATAGTTAATTCACTTTTAACACGTCTCATTTTTTATTCAATTTTTGTTATTATTGAGATTTGTATATATCTTTGAATACACTTATTCTTACCCCTCTATGAGCTCGCATGTTAACAATATTATTAATGAGATAACACCCTTATCTGATAAGGATTGCTTCTACATTGCTGATCGAAGGAAATCTGAATTTACCTATCCTCTGCATTCTCACAGTGAATATGAACTCAATTATGTTGAAAATGCTGCAGGAGTAAAACGTATTGTGGGTGATTCTGTTGAGGTAATTGGAAATTGGGATCTTACACTTATAACAGGCGATGATCTGGAGCATGTATGGGAGCAGCACGAGTGCACATCAAGGAATATAAGAGAAATTACAATTCAGTTTTCGAAAGATCTTTTTTTTGATAATTTCATCCATAAAAATCAGTTCAGCTCAATTAAAAATATGCTGATCAAGGCGCAGAAGGGAATAAATTTCCCTATGGAGACCATCATGAGGGTTTATCCAATGCTCGATAAGTTGTCTTCAGAAGAGTCGGGGTTTCACGCTGTTATGAATTTAATGCATATACTGTATGAACTTTCGTTGTGTGAGAATTGTCATACTCTGGCAAGTTCTTCTTTTGCACAGACAGAGGATAACACAGACAGCAGAAGGGTAAAAAAGATATATGATTATATAAATGCCCACTATAAAGAGGATATCAGACTTGAAGAGCTTGCTAACTTGGTTGGCATGACTCCTGTAGCTTTCAGTCGCTTCTTTAAACTGAGAGCGGGAAAGACCATTTCTGAATATATTATTGATATTCGTTTAGGAAATGCAACTAGGTTGCTTGTTGATACTACCAACACCATCTCGGAGATATGCTACGAATGTGGATTTAATAATGTATCCAATTTTAACCGTATATTTAAAAAAAGAAAAGAGTGCTCACCCAAGGTTTTCAGGGAAAACTACAGGAAAACCAAGCTTATAGTATAGTAGCATATCTCCGACCTTTATCCCACAACCATTTTAACTTTTCAATAACCGTTCAATTATTAAAATGTCAATAATTGATAATATTGTATTATTTTTTCATTGATAAGCGGACTACCTTTGACAATATAATAGTTATCTATTCATAATTGCACAATTTGATACTTTATTTACTGTGAAAAGGTTGTTTATACTTATCTCGATTTTACTTATAGTTTCATTCTCATGCTCTGAAACAGGGGATGAGATAGTGGGTGAACCTAACGAAGATAATCTTACCCTGCTTTATCTTGCTGATAAAAATGCTACTTACGAGACAAAAGCGCTCTATTCTAATCTATGGGAGATTCAAAAAAGTGGCTTTATGTTTGGGCATCATGATGATCTATGGTATGGAAGAAAATGGTACAATGTTCCGGGAGTCTCTGATACCAGGGATGTTTGTGGCGATTATCCTGCCGTGTTCAGTGTTGACTTTGGATCTGTAATGGATGACAGATATTCCTATGAATTTGATATAAATGAGAATATGATACGTAAAAGAGTAATCAGGGAGGCTTACGACAGGGGTGAGGTGATTACTGCTTGTATTCATATAAATAATCCGCTCACTGGGGGTGACTCCTGGGATAACTCCAGAAAGGATGTTGTGAAGGAGATTCTTAATGAGGGTGGGGAAACTAATATTAAGTACAAGGTTTGGCTAGATAGGCTGGCTCAGTTTGCAATGGATTTAAAAGGGTCTGATGGCAAGTTGATTCCTGTAATATTTCGTCCCTATCACGAACATACTCAAACATGGTCATGGTGGGGAAGATCTTGTACCACAGAGAGTGAATTTGTGAGGTTGTGGCAGTTTACAATTAGTTATCTAAGGGATACAAAAGGTGTACATAATTTTATCTATGCTATATCACCACAAATGGATTCACCAAAGGGCAGAAGTGATTTTTTGTTCAGATGGCCCGGTAATGAGTATGTTGATTTTATTGGCATGGATTGTTATCATGGTCTTAATCCCACAACATTCGCTATAAACATGACGGCTTTGTCTAAATTGTCAAAGGAGCTTAAAAAGCCGTGTGGTGTTACAGAAACGGGTGTTGAGGGTTTGATTGATGGTAGTGGTAAAACTCAATACAGATATTGGACTGAGCAGATTCTGACGCCCTCTTTGGGGCAGTCGGTAAGTATGATTGTAATGTGGAGAAATAAGTATGACCCTAATGAGGAAGGACACCATTTTTACTCCGTATTTAAAGGGCATGCAACTGAAAGTAATTTTATCTCCATGTATGATCATCCGGCATCTTTCTTCTCTAAAGATCTTCCTGACATGTATATTATGGCAAAAGGGATTGCTGTAGAGGGTTATTGACTTTTTTTATATACGTATGTCAAAAAATGCATATGAGTTGATAAAAAAGTATCAATTTTAGAAATTTCAACACTATAAATTTGTTGCGGTGGAACGAGTAATTTCTGTTAAAATCTAGACTAGGCTCTTTTTATTGAAAAGCGATTGGAGAATAAAGCTAAAGTGAGCTTTATTAGTATGTGGTTAATATTGTGAAAAATTCAAATTCAAAAATTTATAATTAAAAATGGATATTTATTTACCTAAATTATGAGAACATCAACACTTGTTAAGGGAATAATTGTATTGGTCTTAGCCATTTTATGGTCTTGCGATAATAATCAGAGAGAGGTGCAAGATCTTGTTGATCCATGGTTAAGGGAGAGGACTCCTGTTGCTTTTAAGATTGAAGGCCAGGTGGGAGATCCCCTTATTGAGAATAATTGGCGAAAGGATGAAGAGGGAACTATCAAAGTTACCCTAATTTCATCGGCTATAAAGGACCTGAAGAATGTGAAGGTTTTAAATTTGAAACTTCAGTACAATGCTACTTCAACGCTTACTATTGGAAGCACACTGGACTTAAGCAATGGTTCTGATTCATTTGAAGTGATTGCTGAAAATGGAGAAAAGAGAACTTATGTAGTAACGTTTGATGAGTTTTATGAACCTATCGTGGGTGATTATGCAGTAGAACAGCTCTGGATGTATGGTGGAACCGGTCCGGAATATGGTGGTGGCGCGGTTTGGCCTATGATGGAGAAAAGCTGGCGATGGAATGTTGACGGAAAACCAACTGCAGAAGAGGATAATATTATTTCTCTGATTTTGATGGGTGTGAACGAAGAGACTGGTGATACTTACGGTATCAGCATCAATGATGCCGGTCCTGACGGTATGTATGCTAGCTTTGTATATGATGACAGAAATTGGGTTAAACATGATCTGAAACATTTCTACAGATGTATACCTGAAGGTGAAGGTGAATGGGAAAAGAACTCCAAGACAGGAATTATCACTTTCATTTCTAAGGATGGAGTAAGAAGATCATGTAATTTGTGGAGTGCAGGAACTTATGCTTTTGACGAGTATAATAGTATTACTATTGAGAACATGGCCTTTAACTTTCCAATTACTGAGGGAGTTTCTGATAACTGGGATGTAATCTGGGAAGATGATGCTAAATACTTATGGCATCCCAGAAACTTTGTTGTGAAGGTTACAAAATTATGATAATTACAAATTAGAGAATTAATAAATTCACGAGTTTATGATAAAATATTTAAAAGTGTTTTTGTTGTCCACTTTCATGGTTATGCTGGCCTTTACTAACGTAATCTATGGACAACAAGGTAATATCCATGGAATAGTGAAGGATGCACAAGGTGAACTGCCCGGGGCTACAATTATTATTAAGGGTACAACCGTTGGTACAGTCACCGATGCAGATGGCAGGTTTACTCTGCCTCTTGAAACATCAAGCGCCGTATTGCAGGTTTCATATATAGGGTATCACTCTAAAGAGGTGCCTGTATCTCTTGCAAGTGGAATTGTGGAGATTACTCTTGAAGAGGAAACCACTACCATTGATGAGGTTGTGGTAACTGCTTTTGCAACTCAGAAGAAGGTGAATGTAACAGGCGCTATCTCTTCTGTAGGAGGCGAGGCTCTTATCGCTACACCTGTTTCTAATATCTCGAATGCTTTAATTGGAAACACTCCTGGTGTTACCGGTTTGCAATCCTCGGGTGAGCCTGGTAGAAATGCTGCAAACCTTAGGATCAGAGGGGTATCTACCTATGGTTCGTCCACTCCGCTAATTGTTATTGATGGTGTTGAACAGGCTGCAGAACAGGCTTTTGCAGAGCTCAACTCTATGGATGCGAATGAAATTTCTCAGATAAGTATTTTGAAGGATGCTGCATCTACTGCAGTTTATGGTATACGTGCCGCTAATGGTGTAATTATTATTACAACAAAAAGAGGGCGTTCCGGAACTCCTAGAATTCACTTCTCTTCCAATTATGGTATTACAAGTGCTACAAACCTTCAGAAGGGTGTAACAGCATATGAATATGCATTAATGAGGAATGAAGGTATTAGAAATGAACAGAGGAGTTATAGCGGAACAGAGAGTTTGTCGGCTTATCTGTATAATGATTACGACTTGTGGAAATTTAAAAACAACAGAGATTTTACACCGGTAGAGGTAGATGCTATGACTAATCTGACTCCGGCTCAGAAAGAGCAGTTGAAGAACTCTCCTGCACTATATTATTCAAGTAAGGACCTTTATAGAGATCAGTTTAGCAAGAATGCACCTCAGCTGCAGACAAACATCAATATTTCAGGTGGTACAGAGAGAGTGAACTATTTTGTCTCTTTCGGATATTTCAACCAAGAGGGTATTACCAATGCAACCAAATACTATGGATCCAATACTGGCTCCAAGTTTAACAGATATAACTTCAGGGGAAACTTTGGAATCCAGATTGCAAAGAACTGGGATGTTGATATTAATATTGCAGGCCAGTTCGGAGAGACACAAGGCCCAGGTATAAACTCAGGTCCTTATGACCTGGATGGTCGTTACAAAGTGATTATGCAATATATATACGATGGTAACCCATTTATTACTCCGGGTATTATTGATGGTAAGCTTATTAACGATTTTGCAGGTGTACCAGGAACAATACAAAATCCATTGGGCGTAAAAACGGGCAGTCAAATTGGTTCACAGAATGCAGTATATAACCTGCTGATAAGCGGTAGGGGTACTATCCATAACAACCTACTAAGTAATACTGTGAAAGTAAATCACAAGATGGACTATCTGCTCAAGGGGCTTAATGCTCATGCATCGGTAAGTTATCAGGATAACTATAATAGGTATGTAACATATTCTCCTTCAATTCCTTCTTATACAGTTCAGCGTGATCTGAATGATCCTAATGTACTGCAGTTTTTTGGAGGATCCATGGATGCCGGTAGTTTCAACTCATATGGCTACAGTAACTGGAATAAATTATATCTGGATGCAGGTCTGAACTGGGCGGGAAGCATCGGTGACCATAATATTACTGCTCTTTTATTGGGTAAAGGCTCGAGATATACTATGCCTTCAGACTCATATAATGTTCCTTCGGGAATTGTGGGGTTGGTTGGTCGTGTCACCTATAACTACATGAATCGTTATATGGCTGAATATAATGTAGGATATAATGGTACTGAACAGTTTATCGAAGGCAAGAGGTTTGGATTCTTCCCAGCATTCTCTGTTGGCTGGGTTCCAACATCAGAAGAGTTTTTCCCTAAGAATGATGTCCTTACATTTATCAAGCTGAGAGCTTCTTACGGTGAGGTAGGTAACGACCAGCTAGGTGGAAGCAGAAGATATTATTACCTGCCTAATACCTATAACCTGGGACAGGGTGGCTACTGGTTTGGAAATAGTGATGGCTCATCGCAGAACTCATATTACCAGGGTGCTACCGAAGGTGCTTTGGGTAACCAGAATATCACATGGGAGCGTGCAAAAAAATATGACGTGGGTATGGAATTAGGCTTCTTCAGAGACAGACTATTCATTACTGCCGACTGGTTCAAAGAGGACAGAAATAACATTCTCACAACTTTAGGAACAATACCCGCAATTTATGGTGTACCTGGCAATTCTGTACCTCCGGCAAACGTTGGTATAACCAAGAATGAGGGTTATGAGGTTCAGATCAGATGGGAAGATCATGTTGGAGACTGGAGCTACTCTATCGAAGGAAGCACAAGCTATTCACGTAATAAGATTATATATCGTGCAGAAGCACAAAATCCTTACCCATGGATGAATGCAACAGGATTCTCTATAGGACAGCGTTTTGGTTTGAGAAGCGATGGTTTGTACAATACTGTTGAGGAGTTAAACAACAGACCTTATAATACCTTCACTTCTAACCGTGCAACTCTGGGTGATGTGAGATATAAAGATCTGAATGGTGATGGACTAATTGATAGTAAGGATATTGCACCTATTGGATATCCTAATTATCCTGAGTATCATTTCAGCTCTAAGATTAAGATTGCTTATAAGGGATTTGATCTGAATGTCCTGTTCTTGGGCTCGGCCAACGGATCATACTATCTGAACAGTGGTTATACAATTCCATTCTTCAAACGTGCAGGTAATGCATGGCAGTGGATGTATGACGGAAGATGGACAATGGAGAAATATCTGGCTGGAGAAGAGATTACTTATCCCAGGTCAACATTTGATGCAACAAATGATCATAATAATTATTTGACAAGCGACTACTGGATGAGATCTAATAACTTCTTTAAGCTGAAAAATATAGAGATTGGCTATACAATGCAACCTGATTCTTTTAAATTCCTGAAACTGGTTCAGGGTTTAAGAATCTATATGAATGCCAATAACCTATTCACCTTTAAAAATGAACTAACTGCAATTGGAATAGACCCTGAAGTAACTGATGGAAGAACTTATATTTATCCTTTGACCAAGGTTGTAACAGTTGGGTTGAGTTTTCAATTTTAATAGTAAAAAATTTATCTTATGAGAAAAATAGGAATAATACTTTTAATTATAGGTTTTTCGGTAGTTACTGCATGTGAGGACTTTTTCCTGGAAAAGCCAGATACTACCGGAACTGTTGACCTGGATGAGGTTTATAGCTCAACAAAGAATGCTGAAGCAGCTCTTTTTTCATGCTACAGGAATATTTTAATTCATGGATGGCCTGGTGGCTGGGGTGTTGGGCATGGCGCCTTGGCATCTATTAGTGGTGAACGATCATATGGTTATTCATGGCATGGTACATATACTATTGCACTGACTGGTTTGTCTGTAAATGGAACAGATGGTTCAGATGGAGGTGCAGATCATTATGGAAATAACTGGAGTGCAATAAGGGCTTGCTTTTTAGTTAAGGAGAATATCGACCGTGTACCTGATATGAGCGAAACGACAAAGACTCAGATAAAAGCTGAGGCTACAGGTTTGATTGCTTACAGATATATGGGTATGTTTTACAGATATGGTGGTTTGCCAATTGTACGCAAGTCGTTCGAAGCCACTGATGATTTGAATATTCCAAGAGAATCGCTGCAGGCTACCCTTGACTATATTATTGAGTTGTGTGATGAGGCTTACCAGGGACTGCCTGAAGGCAGATGGAGCAATGAAAAGACTGGACGTTTGACCAGAGGTGCGGTTCTGGCAATCAAAGCAAGGGCCTTAATGTTTGCGGCACGACCACTGTTTAACAGTAGTAAGCCTTATCTGGATAATGGAGAACATAATGATCTTATTAGTTTTGGCAATGAAAATGTTTCTAGATGGAATGATGCTATTACGGCCAATGAGGCTGTGCTCAATTGGGCCGGTTCAAATGGTTATGAGCTGATCAATACAGGTGGTGCAGGCTTGGGACAGCCTAACCCCAATGCTTTGAAAGACTATGGTACTGCTACATCTACTCCGTCAAACAATGAGGTACTGCTGGCTTATAAAATTAATTCAACCAATCAGTGGGAATGGCCCGCAAGTGCAATTTTCTATTATCTGAATACATCTGCCAACTGGACAAACAATAGATGGGATACAGACTTGGTTGGACTCTTAACTAACTTCCTGGAGCTTTATTATAAAAATGACGGAACTAACCAGGAGTGGCCAAAAATTGGTGAATCTTCTCCAAGAAGTGCTGAGGAATGGTTGGAGAAAATCCCTAATATGGAAGCTCGTTGTCTGGCTGATAATATTTTCCCGGGATTTGATGCTTATAATAACCCGGGAGTTTACAATTATAGTGCTTCAGGATGGGGACGTTCAACTGCCAACTCGGGTAAAGAAGGCGTTTTCCCAAATGCAATCAGTGTGGGAAAAGGTTGTGGTTTCCCTGTCAAATTCTACTATGGTGCTGGATCTAGAGTCTGGTTTGAACCACCTTTGTTCAGACTGGCAGAGACATACCTTAATCTGGCCGAAGCATATAACGAAGTTGGGAACACAGCTAAAGCTCTTGAGAATCTTAATATGGTTCATAACAGAGCCGGTTTGCCTTCTATTACTGAAACCGACAAGACGAAATTAAGAGAGATAATCCAACGTGAGAAAGCTATTGAGTTTTACAATGAGAATCACAGATACTATGATGTGAAGCATTGGAAACATAAAGATATTGCTAACGGAATAATTGGAGGAAATATGCGTGAGCTGCAATTTAAAATTAAAGCAGATGCGAGCGGTAGCAACAACCTAGCAGTTAATTTGGAGTCATACTGGGATGCAGTGACATATACCGCATTCTGGAGTCCAATGATGTACCTTGAACCAATTCCTCAGTCTGAGGTAAATAAAGGGATAACTGTCCAGAATCCTGGATATTAATATAATATCATTTATTTAAAAGATATGAAAGAAATCAATATGAGAAAATATAATATTTTTCGAGTAATCTCAATCACGCTTATTTTCCTTGTGATTAAGGTATCGGCCTTTGCACAAAATTCTACAGCTGAACCAGACTCGTTGATTCAAAATAAGATTGATGCATTTGGAATATTACCACTGGAAATAAACACAAGTACTGCGGCTGTATCCAATGTTGGTTCTGATAAGCTTTATCGGACTACATCCTCTAACCTGACAAATACTTTACCCGGACTGCTATCGGGAATGACTCTGATTCAGGGAACAGGTGAGGTTGGGAATAACAATGCTCAGTGGCTGATCCGTGGTATCGGTAGCTATGGTAATAACGGATTTAATGCAGCGAAGATATTTGTGGATGGTTTTGAAGTGAATAGCAACTATCTGGCATACCTTTCACCAGTTGAGATAGAAAGTTTTTCTATTCTTAAGGATGCAGCTACTCTAACGGCCTTTGGTGAAAGAGGTGCTAATGGAATTATATGGATTGAAACAAAACGTGGTAAGGTTGGACCTTCTACTGTTTCTGCTCAAATGCGCTTTGGTTCTCAGTCGGCATCAAGTATAAATAAGCCTTTGGACTCTTATGGCTATGCATCATTGTATAATCAGGCTATAAGTAATGATAATGGAACATGGACTCCATTTTATTCTCAAAATCAGCTTTCAGACTATATGAGTGGCAGAGGGGTAAATGTTGACTGGTATGATGAGGTTCTTCGCAATTCAGCTAATTATGTTGATGGTGATGTTACATTCAATGGTGGCAGCTCTAAGGCAAGATATAATGTGACTCTGGGATATGTAGACCATCAGGGATTACTTAATGTTAACAATAGCGACTCTACCTCAAATCTGAGATACACAAGGTATAATCTAAGAGCAAATCTCGATTTTAGCATGCTGGATATTTTTGAGGCAAGGGTTGACTTGGGAGGCCGAATTGAACAGCGCAAGAGACCAAACATTGCTGTATCGGATCTTATGTCAGTTCTTTCCCGTTATCCTTCAAATATTTATAATATTTATGATGATGAGGCTGCAAATCATTATTCTGGAACTGCTATTCATCCCAATAACCCTGTGGGTTCTATCAAGGGTTTGGGATGGGCATCCAACCAATCGCGTATTCTGCAGGGTAACTTCTCACTTAAAGAGAAACTCGATTTTATTACTCCTGGATTATATTTGCAGGAGGTGTTCTCATTTAATGCTTACACTTTAAGCACTTATAGCAAGACCAAAAATTATGCACGTTATTTTAATGGTGCAACAACTACAACTGATGAGACCACTTCTATCAGGGCCAGTGGTTATGGTTCTGCAGCAATGGAAGACTGGAAGCAGGGTAAATTGACGGCAGGATATGATCGTGTTTTCGGTAAACATGCTGTATCTTCTTCTGTTAACCTGAATATTTCAGCTTTTAGTGGTGATGGGTATTTTTCATATAAATATAATTATCTGAACTATAATGGTAATGTCAACTATAACTACGATAACAGATATATAGGACAGATTTCATTTTCATATTTTGGAAACGACTCATATGCTCCTTCCAACAGATGGGCATTTTATCCTGCAGTTTCAGGAGCATGGATAGTCTCTAATGAAGATTTTATGAAGGATGCCGAAAGTGTTGATTTCATGAAAGTAAGAGCTTCTGCTGGACAGTCTGGTTTTTCTGATTCAAATGTAACAGGTGTTCTTGCATCATTCAACTCCAACGGAAGATTCCTGTTCAAGGAGTATTTCACTTCAAGTTATGTAGGATCGTTCTATACTGGTGCTACATCGGGAACTTGGCAGAACACAATGGTGCCAATGTTTATATCTAATCCTGATGCACATGCCGAAAAGAGTACCAAATATAATTTGGGTTTTGACCTTGGTCTGTTTGATAAGCTTACACTTATTGGAGATGTTTATCTTG
Source organism: Anaerolineaceae bacterium (assembly GCA_004294845.1). Lineage (GTDB taxonomy): Bacteria > Bacillota > Clostridia > Lachnospirales > Lachnospiraceae > Mobilitalea. Next base: position 13,402 of record SHOH01000037.1, on the reverse strand, counting down.
ATAAACGTACTGATATTCTAACTTTGGATAATTCCTTAATGGATTACTATGGTACTAACTATTACTTCTCCAATATTGGCAAGATGACCAGCAAAGGGTTTGAACTTACAGGTATGTGGCAGGATAAGATAGGTAGTTTCAATTATTCGCTCAATGGTATGTTGTCTTACAATACCAATAATATTGATTATATGGCAGAAGTGGCAACAGCATATGAGTATAACGCCAAAACAGACAGACCTTTTGGAACTTTCCTGGGTTTGGAAGCTGATGGGTTCTATGATTTAAGCGACTTTAATTCTGATGGTTCTCTTGTTGATGGCCTGCCATTGCCTGCATTTGGCAATGTTCAGCCGGGTGACATCAAGTATGTGGACTTGGATAACAATGGTGTTATTGATCAGAATGATATTACCAAGATTGGTAAATCCATATATCCTGAATGGACATACGGGTTCGGTGCTTCAGCTGAGTTTAAAGGTTTCGATTTCAATATTTTATTTCAAGGTATAGCCGGTGCTTCAGTTAATTTACTGGATAACTGGAATCAGACTGTAGCTTTTGTTGATAATCGCACAGTTTATCCATTGGCTGAAAATGCCTGGGCATATTATCCTGAGCAGAATATTGATACACGTAGTTTTGCAAAGTATCCGCGACTGACCACGCAGAGTAACGATAATAACTACAGATCCAGCTCTTTCTGGATCAAAGACAGAGACTTCCTGAAAATCAGGAATATTGAATTGGGATATGATTTTGGAAAGAATAGCTCCCTTAACATGGATAATGTTGAGAAGCTGAGGATTTTTGTTAGTGTTGTAAATCCATTTACCTGGAGTAGTTTATTAAAGGATTATAATATGGATCCAGAAAGTATTTACGGAGGATATCCAACTGTAAAATCTTTTAATGCAGGTGTTTCATTTACATTTTAACGTTTAAAACTCTTGAATATGTCATTAAAATATATGAAAAAAACAATACTGGTATTTCTATCTATCCTTTTGTTATCGGGATGTGCAGATTTTCTCGATACTAGTTTAGATACAAATCCTACATCTGAAACAATAGAGACAAACCGTAATACTTTGTGGAATCTGGCGAATGCATTTTATTCACCTATCACATATGGATACTCTGTGATAGATAATAATATATTTGCTTCGGCTTCTGATGAGGCACAGCAGACTGCGGTTTCGAGCAATGTTCTTTACTTTAATAAAGGTATCCTCAATGAGGGTGTTAATCCTCTGTTTTACCTCTATAGGAATTATTATGAAGGTATTCGTGCTGCCAACTATTTCTTGGATTATGTAAAGGATGGCAAGGGTGAAGAGCTTCTTAAGCTGAATCGTAATATTGAGAATGATATCTACTCCTATATGCGTGATGTGGCTTCATTGAACTGGTATATTGCCGAGGCTCATATTGCAAGGGCATACTACTACTCTGAATTGATAAAAATGTATGGTGCTGTTCCAATCATAGAGAAAACAATTGAGCAGTCGGATAATGAGAAAGTAACTCAGTCTTCTTATGATCAGGTTGTAGAATATATTCTCAATGAAATTGATACATATAGTGGAGAACTTGCAGTGAACTGGGATGAGTTTGCCGATCGTGAAGGCCGATTTACACTTGGTGCTGCACTTGCCATCAAATCACGTGTTTTATTATATGCAGCTAGCCCGTTGCATAACCCTGAGGGTAATCTGAATAAATGGATAAAGGCAGCTGAGGCAGCCCGTGATTTTATAGATAATGAGGAGTTGGATTATAGTTTGGACCAGAACTACGGTACTTACTTTATTGGTGCAAATTCACTTTCAAGTCCTGAAACCATCTATGCAGTGAGAAGGGGAGTTTCAAACAGTATGGAGGTTAATAATTATCCGATCTCCACTCCCGGCGGATATAGTGGTGTAACTCCTTCGCACAACCTGGTTTCAGCATATGAATATGTTGGAGAGCCTGATCCCAACAATCCTTATGCAAACAGGGATCCCCGTCTATATGCTTCTGTTGTTACCAATGGCAGTACATGGAACGGTCGTGTAATTGATCAGCTTCCGGGAGGCAGTGACGATATGACAAAGGCAAATGCAAGTCGTACCGGTTACTATCTGAAGAAATTCCTTACCGATAATTTGAATCTTATTCAGGGGCAAACCGCACAGCATAACTGGGTTGCTTATAGGTATGCAGAGATTTTACTTAACTATGCTGAAGCTATGAATGAAGCATTTGGACCTACAGATGTCCCAGCAGGCTTCACTCTTTCGGCAACAGATGCAATAAATATGGTGAGAAACAGGGCCAGTGCAGATCTGCCTCTTATTTCAACTGAATCTAAAGATGAGTTCAGGAGTGCTATAAAGCATGAAAGGAGGATTGAGTTGGCATTTGAAGATCACAGATATTGGGATCTGCTGAGATGGAAGGATGCAATGCAGGTACTCAATCAGCCAATTATGGGAGTAAAGGTTGTAGAAGATGGTGAGAGTGTAAACTATGTTGAAATTAAAGTGGCAGATCGCGTGTTTAATGAAAGAAATTACTACTTGCCATTCTTGCGCTCTGAGATAGTTAACTCAAATAATACATTGAAACAAAATGAAGGATATTAAAAATAAAAAGGTATGAATAAGCAATTAACTATAATACTATTCATCCTGGTTTTACTGGGATGTGAGAAAGGGGATGGTTTCAAAGAGTTTGGATATGAATTTATATTTATGCCGCAAGCCATGGTTACCGGAGGCATAAACAACAACTATTCAGTCCCCGCCGGAGGTGGAGAGTATACCAATAACTTTATCGTCAATAACGGCAAGGTGGATGTTCTCCTGGGTGTTTTGCGCTCAGGCAGTTCTGGCAGTGCAGCTTATAGTGTTGATATTTTGTCCTATGCACCATCGGCCGAAGTCTTGGAGTCGTTGGAAGGAGAGGCTCTTCCATCTTCAATGTATACTCTTCCTAACAAGGTTGATGTTAGTTCTGACAAGACAGGAGAGGTATTCTATCTGTCAATTGACTCTCAGGCACTGTTAACTGAAGCTTATGATGGCAAGATATTGGTACTTACTGTAGAGATTACTAATCCCACTTTTTATGAATTGGCGGAAAAAGGAACTAAAGTAAATGTTGTGATTGACGTTGATAAATTAAGAACTTATCTGTAGTAATATCATGAATGTCAGTCAGGTATTATTTATTAAGCAATAAACTTAAATTATGAAACTAAATATTCTAACAACATCAATTTTATTACTGTTTTCATTTATGATACATGCCCAGATTGGGAATGTAAGGCAGCTTACAGAGAAAATCACCCAATACGACAGATCCGATTTCCGTATTGAACTGAAAGGTAAATGGACCAATCCATACCTACAGGAGGAGGTTACTTTGGATATGCTGGTGACTACACCAAGTGGTGAAAATCTGGTAGTCCCATGTTATTATGAGTCGGGCGAAAGTGGAAAGGTATCAGTCTGGATGGCTCGTTTTACACCGAGAGAAAGCGGAGAGTATCAGTATCAATTTGAATTGAAAGGAAAAAATGTGAAGAGGAATGTTTCCGGGAAACAGAGCTTCACTGCTGAGAAATCTGATCTTAACGGGTTCCTGAATACAGAAAACGACTGGATATTGAGATTCGACAATGGAATGCCTTTCAGGGGTGTGGCTGAGAATATATGCTGGGAATCTAGAATTAATGATGATTCCAGGTTCTTTAAAGAGCTGCATGAGAGGGGTGATATTTTTAACTACGATAGAATGATTCCTAAGTTCGCAAAGAATGGAGGCAATTTTGTAAGAGTGTGGATGTGTTCATGGAACTTTCCTATCGACAGGAAGGATAACTTCAATAACAGCAGATATGAGCCATCTGAAGAGTACTTCAACAGAAGTGTTGTGGAAAGGTTGGATCATTTTATTGATTTATGTGAAAAGGAGAACGTATATGTTATGCTTTGTTTGGGGCAGGGTGATGTAAATGCAGATAACAATTTCTTTATTGATAGTGAAGCGAAAAAGCGTTACAAAAACAGACTGCGTTATATTGTGGCAAAATGGGGATATAGTCCAAATATTGCTATGTGGGAGTTTTTTAATGAGATCGACAATATCAAGTTCAGAAATGAAAAAAATCCTATACCTGACGAAGCTATCGTATCCTGGCATGAGGAAATGAGCACTTACCTCAAAGGTCTTGATCCCTATAAACATATTGTAACTACAAGTATATCTCATCGAGATATAGAAGGGTTGAATTCAGTTAAAAATATAGATATCAATCAAAAGCATATTTATAACAATACTGATATTTTATCATCGGAGATTGTGAAATATGTTGAGGAGTTCAACAAACCATATATCATAGGGGAATTTGGTCGCGAATGGGACTGGTCGAAGAATTTTGATGATTTCTCTCATGAGATGGATATCGACTTCAAGCGTGGTTTGTGGTATGGAATATTCTCGCCAACACCTGTAACACCTATGAGCTGGTGGTGGGAGTATTTTGATGCTCGTGGAATGACTCCCTATTTCAGAGGTGTCAGGGAGATAAATGATCGTATGCTTTCTGCAGGAAAAGGTAAGTTTGAATCATTGACCGTAAATGCTGGTGATTTTCATGCTTATGGTGTGAAATGTGGTGATGAGGTCTATGTCTATCTATACAATCCCAAGAATTCTACCATCATTACAGATATAGAGATTGATCTTCCCGGAACTGTTGGAAACTACAGATGTGAAAGCTATGAGCCTGCAATGAGGGTTTATAATGAAGTGGATCATATTTATGCAGCAGATGGAAAAATCACTTTGAAGGGTGAGATATTGGGTTCCAACTGTGAGTTACTTTACATAATTTCGAAAAAATGAGGAAAATATTGATTTGCTACTTGCTGGGTGTATCTGTTGCTGTCATGGCACAGACAGAGGTTAAAATATCAGGTGCTCCCGAAATTGAGGCTTGGGTTACTAATGCCGACCGATCAGCGCTTTTTGAAAGAGTGCCGGAGAAGATAAAGTTTGGCATGGAGGAGGGCAAAGGTTTGCCTATCATTATCAACGATAGGCAGGAGTATCAATCAATAGATGGATTTGGTTTTGCGCTGACCGAAGGGAGTGCTTTTCACCTGAATAGAATGAGTAAAGATTCCCGTGCAAAGATCCTACGTGAGATGTTTGCCCATGATGGTGATAATGTGGGGTTTAGTTATATTCGTCTGACTTTGGGAGCATCTGATCTAAATAACTTTGTATACTCTTATAATGATCTGAAGGAGGGAGAAACAGACCCTGAACTGAAATATTTTAGCCTGGGACATGACAGAGATGATATTATTCCTGTTATGAAAGAGATACTGGAAATCATACCTGACATAAAGATTATGGCATCTCCATGGTCTGCACCCGTATGGATGAAGACAAGCGGTGACGTGCGGGGTGGTGCTCTTAAAAAGGAATATTACGGCACCTATGCAAATTATTTTGTGAAATATGTACAGGAGATGGGCAAAGAGGGTATCGTGATAGATGCAGTAACTATTCAGAATGAGCCTCTAAACTCTAGAAACACACCAAGCATGCCATGGTATTGGCAGGAGCATAATGAGTTTGTGCGTGATCATCTTGGACCGGCTTTTAGGGAGGCTGGATTGACTACAAAGATTGTAATATTTGACCATAATTGTGATCGTCCAGATTATCCTTTGGCTATTCTTAGTGATCCTGAAACTTCTCAATATGTAGATGGTTCGGCATTTCATCACTATCGGGGTTACCTTAGTGGTATGTCAACAGTACAGTTGGCACGTCCTGATAAGAATATTTATTTTACTGAACAGATGCTCACAGAGCGTCCCGAAAGCGGTACAATCAATATTGCTCCTTCTGTGAAAAGGTTGATTATTGATGTGATGCGTAACTGGAGCAGAAACAGTATTCTTTGGAATTTAGCTGCCGACCCTCTAAATGATCCGCATACCGATAATGGAGGATGTTCCATGTGCCAGGGTGCTTTAACAATTGATGGAGATAAAGTGGTTCGTAATATAGCCTATTATACCATTGCACATGCATCCAAGTTTGTACGTCCCGGCTCTGTTCGCATTCATTCCACCCACCCATTCGATAAAGGTGTTGATATAACAGAGGATGAAGAACGTGCCGAAGTCAGACGTGCCACCTTGGTTGAACATAGCGACGTGTTGCCAAATGTTGCTTTTAAAACTCCGGAAGGGAAAATTGTTCTGATTATAGCCAATGACTCTTGGTCTGTTAGAAATGTGAAGATCCAGCACAATGGGCTGTATGCCAATATTAGCCTTGACCCGGGTTCGGTAGGCACTTATATTTGGTAATGCCGGGTGATATAGATTGGTATTGTAACAATTGTTCGGTTTTACTTAATAGATAATTAATTATTATTTGAATGATGTATAAAAAAATATATTTCACGGCTAAACAGCTGCTTTTTTTACTGTTATTGATTAATCTTGTAGCTTTCACTTCTTATGCACAGGATAGTAAAAACACTTTTTCTACAGAGGGTTGGTGGAAACCTGCAGAGCCTCCATTTTCTCCTGCTGTGCACGACGATGGAAGCATCACCTTCAGACTGAAGGCACCGGGAGCAAAAAAAGTGACTCTCAATTTCGATGAGTGGGATGTGTCGAAATGGGATATGAAAAATGATGGAAAGGGTACGTGGGAGGTAACCATCCCTCCTGTATCACCCAGAGTGTATCAGTACACATTTGAGGTTGATGGTATGCAGGTAGTTGACTTTGCAAATCCCGATGTAAAGGCTGGCACATCGGTGTATGGCAGTATAGTGGAAGTGCATGGTAAAACTCCAAGATATGACGAGATACAGGATGTGCCGCATGGAGAAGTACATATACTTACATATAAATCCACTCCTCTGGGAAGAATACGCTCAATGTATGTATATGTTCCTGTACAGTATGAACGTCAGCAGAACCGCTATTTTCCGTTGCTCTATCTACGCCACGGAGGTGGTGACAATGAAAGTAGCTGGGTTAAGGATGGTCGTGCTGCAATAATTATGGACAATCTTATAGCTGAAGGGAAAGCTGTGCCAATGCTGGTGGTAATGTCTAACGGACTTACCGATGGCTCATGGGCAGGTGGCAGTTCCGTAGAAGGTATGAAGATACTGGAGGAAGAACTGCTGAAGGATATAATTCCTCTTATAGAATCGAGATACAGAGTGAAAAAAGAGCAATCTGGCAGAGCTATAGCTGGTCTCTCAATGGGTGGTGGCCAATCCTTTGTGATAGGTCTGAGAAATCTGGATAAATTTTCTGCAATTGGCCAGTTCAGTTCAGGTCTTTTGAGTGATAAGAATTTTAATTTCAAAGAATATATATCTGACTTTCCATCTGATCCTGAAGTGGTAAATGACTCTCTTTCATTGCTCTGGATCAGTTGTGGGGAAAAGGATACAAGATATCAGGGTCATCTCGATTTTGTGAACGAACTAAAAAAAAGATCCATTGCTCATGAGTTTTATTCTGCTCCATATGGTCATGAATGGGAATTTTGGCGTCAGCAACTGAGAGACTTTAGTCAGCGTCTGTTTGTTGATCAGCCAATAGAGCTTTCAATGGTTGATCCTCTTGCAACCGCCGAAACAAAAGCACTTTATGCTAACTTATACCTTATATCAAGGCAAGGTACCATGTTCGGACATCACGATTATCCATCATATGGTATTGGATGGAAAGGGGATAGGGATCGAAGCGATGTAAAGGACCTTGTGGGGGATCATCCTGCAGTTTACAGTCTTGATATGCATCGTATAGACGATGTTAAAATCAGTTTCGTGAAAGAGGTTTATAAACGTGGAGGTGTTTCAATGCTTGTATGGCATCAGAACAATCCCTTGACAGAAAAAGCTGGAGCACAATATCCAATTGGTACTGCTTGGGATAACACCAAAGTGGTTGATCAGATTCTTACTGAGGGAAGTGAGATGAACATCAAATATAAAAAAATACTTGATGGTGTTGCCGATGCACTACATGCAATGAAAGATGATGATGGAACACCAATACCTGTAATATTCAGGCCGTTGCATGAGCATACCCAGAAATGGAACTGGTGGGGGTCAACTGCCACTACGGATGCTGAGTTTGTGGCTTTCTGGCGTTTTATTGTTCATTATCTGAGGGATGTAAAGAATGTACATAATGTTATTTATGCAATCTCTCCACAGATGGATGAGGTATATGAGAATGCGGAGAGCAGACTGCTTTACAGATGGCCAGGCAGTGATTATGTGGATTTCCTTGGAATGGATTGTTACCATGGTCGCAATGCAAAAGCGTTTTACTCTAACCTGAAAGCAATGCATAAACTATCCACATTTCTGGGTAAACCGGTGGGAGTAACTGAAACCGGACTTGAGAATAATCATACTGCTGATTACTGGACCTCTGATGTGCTCAAACCACTTAGAAGTTACCCTGTAAGTATGGTAGTTGCATGGCGCAACGAGAGACCGGGACATGCTTATGGGCCATACCCCGGAGATGCATCGGCCGACGATTTCATACAATTCTACAAGGATGGTTTTACCCTGTTTGAAAGTGATCTGCCTGATATGTATAAGATGCCCCATGGTGTAAAGGTAAAATAGAACTAATATCAGTTGACAGTAAATGAAAATTCAACTGAAACTTTAAGGAATATAAATCAAAATAAAGGATATAATGGATATAATGGATAAAATGGATTTCAAGTATAGACTTAACGAAATTAATAAGAACTACGAACAATTAATATCAATTAAAAATACTCCTTTACTACCGGGAAATGGTATCTTTCTGAGATATAAAAATCCTGTGTTAACGGCAGCTCATACTCCTCCATTCTGGCGGTATGATCTGAATCCCAAGACCAATCCCTTTTTAATGGAACGTATAGGAATAAATGCTGTAATGAACTCAGCTGCCATAAAATGGAATGGTAAATATATATTGATGGCACGTATGGAGGGAGCCGACAGGAAATCATTCTTTGCAATTGCTGAAAGTCCTAACGGTATTGATAATTTCCGTTTCTGGGATTACCCGGTGATAATACCGGAGACTGATGATCCTGCCACAAATGTATATGATATGAGACTTACTCTTCATGAAGATGGCTGGGTTTATGGAATTTTCTGTGTGGAGAAATTTGATGAAACTGCTGAGGAAGGCGACTTGTCAAAAGCGAAAGCTTCTGCAGGGGTAGTAAGAACCAAGGATTTAATAAATTGGGAGAGACTGCCTGATATTGAGTCGAAAAGCCAGCAGCGTAATGTGGTGCTTCATCCCGAATTTGTTGATGGAAAATATGCTTTGTACACCCGTCCACAGGATGGATTTATTAATGCAGGCAGTGGACTTGGCATTGGGTGGGCTTTGGTTGATGATATGACCAATGCCAGGATTAGTGATGAGAAAATAGTTGACCAACGCTATTACCATACTATTAAAGAGTTGAAGAATGGAGAGGGCCCTTCACCTATCAAAACATCTAAAGGATGGCTACATCTTGCTCACGGGGTAAGAGCATGTGCTGCAGGTCTAAGATATGTACTATATTTGTATATGACATCGCTGGAGGATCCATCCAAACAGATTGCTGCGCCGGGAGGGTATTTTATGGCCCCGGTGGGAGAAGAACGTGTTGGAGATGTCTCCAATGTTCTCTTCAGCAACGGCTGGATAACCGATGATGATGGTACCGTATATATCTATTACGCTTCTTCTGATACAAGAATGCATGTAGCCACATCAACAATAGACAGACTGGTTGATTACTGCCTCAATACACCTGAAGATAAGCTAATGACATCTAAATCGGTGGAGACATTGTATAGACAGATACACAGTAATATGATGCATTTGAAATCAGTAAAAGAGATTTAACATGATATCATTCAAAGAAAAATTAGGATATGGATTTGGCGACGCTGCATCGTCGATGTTCTGGAAGTTATTTGGTATGTACCTGCTGTTTTTCTATACTGATGTGTTTGGTATGGAGGCAGCGGCTGTAGGTACGATGTTTCTAATTACCCGAATCTGGGATTCCTTTTTCGATCCGGTAGTAGGTGTCATTGCCGATCGTACTGAATCGAAATGGGGAAAATTCAGACCATATCTGCTATTCCTGGCGATACCATTTGGTGTAATTGGTGTATTCACCTTTTACACTCCTGCTTTTTCAACTCCCGACAAGGTCATTTATGCATATGTTACCTACTCTTTGATGATGATCATCTACTCAGGTATTAATGTACCATATGCATCCTTACTAGGAGTAATAAGCCCTGATCTCAAAGACAGAAACGTTTTGTCTACTTATAGAATGGCGTTTGCCTACATAGGCAGTTTCGTAACATTGCTTCTTTTCATGCCATTGGTAAATTACTTTAGCGATTATAGTAAAGATATTGAAGATCAGCGGTATGGCTGGTTGATGGCTGTGGGAGTAATTGCTGTTGTATGCATAATCCTGTTTTTCCTTTGCTTTGCATTTACAAGGGAGAGAGTAAAACCTTTAAGAAAAGATCAGACACCCCTAAAGGATGATTTGAAGGATCTTGTTAAGAACAAGCCCTGGTGGATTCTTCTAGGCGCTGGTATTTCTGCACTTATTTTTAACTCTATACGTGATGGTGCAACCATATATTATTTCAAATATTATATCGAGGAGGATGTATTTGGTACCATAAATCTCTTTAATATACCTTTTGTTCTCAGTGGGTTGTATCTTGCACTGGGTCAAGCCGGCAACCTCCTGGGTGTTATTCTGGCTGCACCCGTGAGCAACAGTATTGGCAAAAGAAACACGTATATGGGAGCAATGACAATCGCCACGGTACTGAGTATTATCTTCTACGGACTTGGGAGCCATAACCTGGCATTTATATTTATTCTACAGGCACTAATTAGTATTTGCGCAGGTAGTATATTTCCATTATTGTGGTCAATGTATGCTGATTGTGCCGATTATTCTGAATATAGTACAGGCAATAGGGCAACCGGACTTATATTCAGTTCTTCGTCAATGAGTCAAAAAATCGGCTGGGCAATTGGTACGGCACTTACCGGATGGTTACTGGCCTATTTGGGATTTGAAGCAAATCAGGTACAGAATAGTTCTACTATAGATGGAATCAAGATGTTCATGAGTTTTCTTCCTGCAATTGGTTCTTTCTTATCTATTATCTTTATATTTTTCTATCCTTTATCTGAGGGTAGACTTAAAGAAATTACTCAATCATTGAAAGAGCGCAGAGAAAATACAAAAGAGAACAGGGATGAATGAAAAGTGCACTGGAAAGATTAAAATATTGAACAACATTAAATGAAAAGCATAAATTGTCAGACTACAGAATGGATTTATGGATTTAAAAAGGAATTGACTGAAAATATTCTTCCATATTGGATCGAAAAGATGCAGGATTTTGAGCATGGAGGCTTTTACGGACGCATCGATGGCAATGATGTTATTTACCAAGAAGCCAACAAGGGAGCAATCTTGCATGCGAGAATATTATGGACATTCTCTGCTGCCTACCGTATATTAGGAAATAATGAATACAGGGATGTTGCTCAGAGGGCTTTAGATTATATAGAGTCTCATTTTATAGACAAAGAGTATGGTGGAACCTTTTGGGAACTGGATTATATGGGTAACCCTGAAAACACCAAGAAGCAGATGTATGCACAAGGCTTTATGCTTTATGGATTCTCTGAATTTTACAGGGCAACCGGATCTGAAAAGGCCTTAGCAATGGCAGTAGATACATTCAGGCTGATAGAGAAGTATAAAGATTCAGAATATGGTGGGTATCCTGAAGCCTTTACCCGAGATTGGGAACCAATATCCGATATGCGATTAAGTGAGAAGGATGCAAATGAAAGAAAGACAATGAACACTCATCTTCATATTCTTGAACCATATACCAACCTTCTTAGGATATGGAGACATGAGGATATTATGAATGCCCAGAGAGATTTGATCTCTATATTCATTGATAAGATTATTGATTCTGAATCATATCACCTCAATCTTTTCTTTAATGATTTCTGGGAGGTAAAATCTTCTGCAATTTCATACGGACATGATATTGAGGCCTCATGGTTGTTGACAGAAGCTGCTGAAGTATTGGGTGAGAATGGTCTTCTGGAAAGGGTCAATGAAATTTCATCAAAAATCGCGAAGGCTGCTGCCGAGGGTTTGGATTCTGATGGTGGTCTGAATTATGAAAAAGAGGACACTGTTATTGATAGAGAAAAACATTGGTGGGTTCAGGCAGAGGCTGTTGTAGGATTTTATAGTTTGTATCAGAATATTAAGGATACCACCTATTTGGATTTAGCTTTTCGGATTTGGAGCTATATACAGAATCATTTGATTGATAAGACAAATGGAGAATGGTACTGGAGTATTAAACCAGATGGTATGCCCAATTTAGTAGACGATAAGGCAGGTTTCTGGAAATGTCCGTATCACAATGGTAGAATGTGCATGGAAATGATGGAGAGGATTAAATAAACCACTCAGATTTTTCTTTTCTAAAATCCCCACCAAAACCATACATAGTCTTTACCAACATCAATAAATTATGATGGGGATATGATGTTGAAATGATGGTACATTGATGTTGGTACGGACCATGTACGGCCGAAGGATATTCAAAGTACAGCTTCCACTCACTTCAACTCCTCAATTACTATCTTCTTCTGCTTGAAAGTATTCTTCATCGCTTTTTCTCTTACAGCCGGATCGCTGCTCTGTATCAGTTCAAAATACTCAACAGGTACAACCTGCCAGGATAGGCCATACTTGTCTTTGCACCATCCGCACATACTCTCTTCGCCTCCATTGGAAGTGAGTGCATCCCAATAGTAGTCTACCTCATCCTGATCTTTGCAGTTTATTACGAATGATATTGATTCGTTGAATTTAAAATAGGGACCTGCTGCAAGAATTGAGAATTCTATTCCCTCCAGTTCCATTACTGCTGTGTCAAAACTGTTTGAATTGCCACTACCGTCGGCATCTGGTGTGTTTTCAAACAGCTGGTAATCGATCAGCTTACCATTTTTAAATATCGACAGGTAATACTCGGCTGCTGCTTTAGCATCTTTCTCTACCCATAGGCAGGGGGTTATTTTTTGATTGTTCATAGTTGCTGATATTAAATGTATACTTCAATTAAAACAGATGTTGCAGCTGTTGTGTTCGGCCATCTGTTCCATCTTTTGTCCGGCATAACCAGAATGGTTTTATCACCATAATTTAGAGTTTACAAATTGTCTGTGTTGTCGCAAGCTGAATTTTTTGGATAATTGTATTT
>SHOH01000001.1:94703-100116 GCA_004294845.1 Anaerolineaceae bacterium | reverse complement strand
ACTCAAAATCTACCGCTCGCGAGGGTGTGAGGGTTCGAGTCCCTCCATCCGCAGTAAATAGTGTTCCTAGTAGTCTTTATTTTAGACTTCTAGGAATTTTTTATTTTAGTAATCTTATATTAAATAAATTATACTAATCATTTTAAACCAAAGTTCAATATATTTCCATAGCTAATCTCTTATTTGCACTATTATTCAAGAAGTTTTAATGATTCAATAAAAGCCTCACTATGAATTAGGTCTAATGATATTAGAAAAATCATATCATTTACATAAGTCACGGGAGGCTTTTTTATTAATATGTAATTAATTAATTATTAATTAAGGCTGCTTACCAATGTATGCAAGAATTCCACCATCTACATATAATATATGTCCGTTAACGAAATCAGAAGCATCTGATGCCAGGAAGACCGAAGGTCCCATAAGATCCTCTGTGGTTCCCCATCTTGCGGCAGGTGTCTTGGAAATAATAAAGCTATTAAACGGATGACCGGGAACTCTTAGTGGAGCTGTCTGTGGAGTTTCAATATAGCCAGGTCCTATACCATTACATTGGATATTATACTCACCATATTCTGATGCTATGTTCTTTGTTAGCATCTTCAAACCGCCTTTTGCAGCTGCATAGGCTGAAACTGTCTCTCTACCAAGCTCACTCATCATGGAGCATACGTTAATAATCTTTCCATGTCCCTTTTTTATCATGCTGGGAATTACTGCTTTAGCCACAATAAATGGAGCATTGAGGTCAACATCAACAACCTTTCTAAAATCCTCTGCACTCATCTCATGCATAGGAATCCTCTTAATAATACCGGCGTTATTAACGAGAATGTCAATAGCCCCTACTTCCTTTTCGATCTTAGCTACAAGCTCGTTAACCTTTTCTTCATCAGTAACATCACATACATAACCATAGGCTTTTATTCCAAGCTCTTCATAGGACTTTAAACCCCTATCAACTAATTCCTGATTAATATCATTAAAGCAGATAGTAGCTCCTGCGTCCGCGTATGCTGTAGCAATTGCAAATCCAATTCCATAAGAAGCTCCGGTAATTAAAGCAATTTTACCCTCAAGGGAAAACTTATTTAAAACCTTACTCATAGATTTTCCTCCTAATATTTTTAATGCTATCTAATATCCTTCATTGTAACATGGTCCATATCATCAAAGTCTTGATTCTCACCAACCATACCCCAGATAAATGTATAAGCTGAAGTACCTGAACCGGAATGAATTGACCAACTAGGGGAAATAACTACATCCTTATCTCTCATAACTATATGTCTGGTCTCTGTAGGTTCACCCATGTAGTGAAATACCAATGCATCCTCCGGCATCTCAAAGTATAGGTAAACTTCCATTCTACGGTCATGAGTATGGGTAGGCATAGTATTCCACACACTACCGGGTTTTAATTTAGTCATTCCCATTACCAGCTGACAGCTCTCTACTTGACCGGGAAGGATATATTTAGTGATAACTCTGTGGTTAGATTGCTCTAAAGTACCTAATTCAACATTTATACAATTTTCAGGCTTAATATGAACTGTAGGATATGTCTTATGTGCTGGAGCACTGTTAAAGTAGAATAGTGCAGGATTCTTATCATCACTGCTTGCAAAGCTTATATCCTTTGATCCCATACCAATATATAAGCCATCCTTGTATTCCATATCATAGGCAGTACCGTCAACGGTTACAGTTCCCTTACCGCCTATATTTATGATACCCATTTCTCTTCTCTGTAGAAAATACTTTGCACGAATTTCATCCCCAGCTGTCAATGTAATAGGGCTTACAGGCACTGCTCCGCCTACAATTATACGATCAAAATGACTGTATACTGTTTTAACCTCACCGGCTACAAATAAATTTTGAATTAGAAATTCCTCTCTAAGTCTATCAGTTGTGTAATGTTTTACATCATTAGGTGATGATGATGTTCTAACTTCCATATTCTTGACACTTCCCTTCTTTATATTAAGATATTTTATTAGTTTATAGGTTTACAGACATATCATATCATATCCTATTTACTATTTCCTGTCATATCTTCTTGTAAATCTTGCATATATTGAATTGTTTTGATATAATCATTTTAATAAGAATAGATTTTGATACATATGACACTTTTTATAATACAAACAACATTTTAGCATTAAGAAAAGGATGGTTTTTCTATGAAAGAATACAATTCTTGTAAAGCATCGATTGACTACTGTATCTCAGAAAAATATTTCGCCATTGCTCATCTTTACTTCGAAGAAAAAACAATGAATATTCATATTCATGATTGTTACGAGATATATTTTTCCATCTCAGGTGGTAAACAGTTTTTAATTGATAATAAGACCTATAACATATCTACCGGAGATGTGTTCTTTATAAATCAATATGAAAGTCATCACCTGACACAGATTGATCATGAGGAACATGAGCGGATTGTTATATCTATTCATCCTGAATTTCTAAAACAAATATCAACCGAAAACACTCCCTTGGATAATTGTTTCAATCACAGAAAAAAGGACTTTTCCCATCGAATATCCTTAGACAAGGAACAGCAACAAAGATTTATGTATTATATCCATAAGCTCACAAGTATTTCAGGATATGCCGAGGATGTTATGGAGCGGGCTGTATTTACTGAATTTATGGTTTATCTTAATACTATATTTAATTCTAAGTTACAGGTTATTAAAGACGAAAGTGTTAACTTCAACTATCAATATGATGAGCAGGTTAGACAGATCCTGGATTTTATCAATCAGAACATTGCAAGCACTATTACAATAGAACAACTCGCCAACCATTTTTATCTGAGTAAGTCATATATATGTAGGATATTTAAGCAAGTGACAGGTACAACAATTAATAAATATCTCACTGCCAGAAGGATAAGTATAGCTAAATCCCTCTTGTCTGAAGGCGAACTTGTTAATGAGGTTTATGAGAAATGTGGTTTTAGGGACTACAGTAATTTCTTAAAATCTTTTACTAAGGCTGTTGGAGTATCTCCAAAAAAATACGCCCTATATAATTCTAGGTAAGAAAGAGTTTCGCTTGCTAAACTCTCACGCCTTCAATAAAACAGGCTCTTGTATCGTCTGTAGTTTTCAAACTTCAAACGATGCACGAGCCTTATCTAATACCTGAGACCTACAATTCCAATTTTTTTGTTAATTTAGCACCTTCTAATGTTAGTGTTAACTTTGCATTTGGGTTGAACTTTTTTACCATTACCAGAAGTCTACCATGATAGGTAGAGCGGTAATTTTCTGTATAAGGTGTCGTGTCGGCAATATCCCCGTTCTCCAGACCAATCAATCTTCCTTCGCCTTCTACAAGAGCCCTTATTTCAATCTCATCACGACAGACCTTTCTACCTTCTGTATCTGACAGCTGTACCTCTATTTGAACAAATTCAGGTTCTTCCTCAGTCTGATAAATTCTTGTATCTAGTTGTTCTATCTCTTCCACCGTGTTAAGAACATCAGTTACGCACTTTCTCATCTTATTGTCTATTGCCTCTGCTTTCAAAACACCGGCTTCATAAGGTATCAAACATGTTATTATTCCTGTATCACTGTCTTTTTTCAAAAGAGGAAGGGTCTTATCATTTAGTGTTAATTCCACCTGATTCATATTTGTAAATATTGAAACATGTATTAATTCGCCTTGCTGATAATCCCATCGTTCCTTCATGAGGCCATAATGCTTCCAATTGGGTACTTCATTCAAATCGCTTTCTTTAGCAGTCAGTATCTTTATCATTGGTTGATCAGACCATAGACTTTGCCTAAAATAGTAACCGGCTTTTTCAAAGCCAGCCATAGTAAGAACACCGGCTCCTGAAGCATGAATTGGCCAACCATGTGCTTCACCAAGAAAGTCAATTCCTGTCCAAAGAAATTGTCCGCTAATGTATTCATGGTCTGTAACAGCCTTCCAAGCCTCTAGATGATGACCATTCTCGCTTCCTAAGAAGGCTTTATCAGGAAAACGTTTATGATCTTGTTCATAAAATTCTTCCTTATAATTATATCCGATGACATCAAACTCATCAAAATATCCTAAATTTGATGAAAGCTCCGGAAAAGCTACTGCTATAGTAACAGGTCTTGTTTTATCTAGTCTCTTTACGATTTTTATAAGTTTTTTCGCTATAACAGCTAATCTTTCTGCATTAGGTCGATTAATGTTAAACTGACGTTCTACAGAAGGCTTATTTGCATCATTATTACCTGTCATTAGTTTAAAACTTGGGTGGCAATAGGGATCATTTGGATAATCTATCTCATTACCAATACTCCAGAGAATAATCGAAGGACGATTCCGATTTATTAATATAAAGGATTCTATATCCTTCTCATGCCATTCATGGAAATCTTCATAATATCCCTGATGTTTAGGAGGATAAACGTTATGTCCCTTGGACCATTTGTTTTTTGGTCCTTCCCATTCGTCAAAAATTTCGTCTATTACCAAAAAGCCCATCTCATCACAAAGATCGTACAATTCCTGAGAGTGAGGATTATGACTCATTCGTATAGCATTGCAGCCCATTTCTTTTAATTTCTCTAATCTTCGCCTCCATAAGGATTTGGGCACAGCTACTCCTACACAACCTCCATCTTCATGTACACATACACCCTTTAACTTCATGGAGACACCATTTAATGAAAAACCCAAATCAGAATCAAAACAAAAAGTCCGAATCCCTACCTTATCTGTCTCGCTATCCATTATCTTATTCTCTTCAAGAATGGTAGTATTTAGACTATATAGATAAGGACACTCTACGCTCCAGAGTTTTGGATTGCTAATCTTTTCATTGAGAACTATGTCTCTTTTATCTCCGCTCTCTATTTCAAATGTGTTAGAAGCCTCCATAACAGTGTTATTCTCAGCATCAATTAACTGCTGCTTCAATATTACTTTTCTAGGATGTTTATCCTCGTTTTTTACAGAAGCTTTAACTATAACCTCTGCAATATTACCTTCTACTTTCACCACTTCAAAGCGTGTGGAGTAATCTTCAATATGTACCTTCTCTGTAATATCTAATAGAACCTTTTTCGTGATACCGGAGCCTGTATACCACCTAGAATCAGCAAGGTCCTCATGATTTACTTTCACTGCTATCACATTCTCTAGATCACCTGTGTTCACCATATCACTGATATCAAACATAAAAGCAGTATAACCATTTGCCCATCTTCCCAAATAATGACTATTGCACCATACTTGGGATCGCTTATAAACTCCCTCAAACTGTATGATCACTCTTTTCCCTTTTGCTTCTTCAGGTAGATGAAAATGAATCCGGTACCAAGCGGTACCACCGGGTAAATATCCCGTTCCACTGGAATTGCTTTCTTCAAAGGGGTAGGAAACAGCCCAA
>SHOH01000001.1:49988-94603 GCA_004294845.1 Anaerolineaceae bacterium | reverse complement strand
TAAATATCCCGTTCCACTGGAATTGCTTTCTTCAAAGGGGTAGGAAACAGCCCAATCATGAGGTACCTCAGCCATCTTCCACTGACTGTCATCAAATCCTCGATCCCAAGCCGGTAATACTGAATCACCAAAGTAATCTACGTCACCCATGCTTGTCTTTCCATCTGTTCCACTTAAGCGATAAAACCGCCAGTTTTTCAATATTGTTTTCATTATTACCTCCATATGTCTGCTTAACAGGCATCAATTCAAGTCAAAAAATCAGTTTTTAAATAAGAAAGGACGCAATCACACTTCAAGCGTAATATGAAGTATCTACACGTCCTTTCACAATAAAGAACTACATTTCCTTATATAGTAATTTTAATTATTTATATAAGTCATTAACCTGTGTCTGCAGTTCATTAACAACATCCTCGAAACCAGCCTGTTTTAAAGCAGCTCTGTATTCTGCAACAATATCTTCTGCAGAACCATTGTATTTTCCATAAGCTATTTGGCTCATATAGTTGGTATGAATTTCATTAATGTTATTAATTTGTGCCTGAATGGAACTTACTTCGGCTACAAACTGTCCATAAGGATAGGTCATCTTAACCTTATCATATTCTTCCTGAAGTTTTTCATAAGCTTCATGATTTCTCTTACCATCCTTCAGTTCCAGATCATCATTACGTCCCCACCAGTAGTTAATGGTGATTGCATCAGTATCATTATTATAGCCCTCCGGTTGTATTCTGTAACCATTTTCATCAAGATCGTATTGTTTTCCTTGAAGACCATAATTGAATAAACGATAACACTCTTCATCATTTCTAATTAAATCATAAACCATTAATGCTCTTTCAGGATTCTTAGATGCTGCAGAGATAGCCATAGCACCATGTGTAATATTTAAGCTAACTACATTACTAGACTCTTCACCGAAGTAGAAGAATCCTGTATCGATATCATAACGTTTTCTCATCTCAGGTTCTACAGTACCATACCAGGTCTCTGTATGATGCTGATCAGCAGAAGTCTGCCCAAGATACATCTCTTCCCTGTTATCTACACCTGTATTGTTCAATACGTCTGTCTTCCAAACACCTATGTCATCCCATTTTTTCATAAGCTTTGCAAATTCCACAAGTTCGGGTCCTTCATAGAATGGAGACCAAACTGTATATAGATCATCCCTACTACCACCATATAATCCACCTGCAGTAATTCCATCAATCGGAAGGAAGTTTGTGTGGGAAGCCATCCATCCTGAAGCTAGCTGAATATTATGTGAACCGTCAGAGTTCCATGGAATAACATTTGGATAAGCTTCTTTAACATAAGCAAAATATGTTGTCATATCATCCCAAGTATGTGCACCATTTGTGAGACCTGCTTCTTTTGCCCAGTCCATACGATAAATGAAACCGTGATTGATCCACTGTGCGAAATTATCCTCTGGCATTAGATAAATCTCGCCATTATACTTACTCATTTCCCAGTTCTCAGTAGGAACTTGTGCCCATGTCTTAGGAGCATAGGTCTTTAGCATATCTTCGCTCAGCTCTAGGAAGGCACCATTTTTTGCATTTGGCCATGCATCTAACCAGTCAGAAGCTGTACCTACTAAGTCTACTGTACCATCCATCTGAGCTAATGTAAGATTGTAGTTGGATAGGTAATCTGTCCATCCAATATAGTAGATCTCTAACTCAGCATTAACCTTTTCTTTTAATATCTTATTAAGTTCTACCATTACTTCTTCTGTTGCCCCATTCGTAGGTTTATCACCGGTTGTCATATAGGTGATAACTACATGCTCGGAAGTGTCAATTGCCCCCGTGTCCGAATCGTCAGTTTTCCCGCTATCGGATTTCTTGTTTCCTGTCTTGTTAGTGGTATCTGTATCGCCATCCTTGGATTTCCCACATGCTGCCATACTTACCATCATCAAAATAACAAGTAATAAAGCAAAAAATTTTTTCATTATCTTTCCTCCTTTATTCTTTAATAGCTAATGCTATTAAAATCGTTATAACAGCTTTAATATCAGCCCTTTACTGCACCAATTGTTATACCACCAATGAAATATTTTTGTATGAATGGATATAAGAATATAATTGGTCCGGTAGACATCATTGCAGTTGCCATCTTTAGTGTTTCGGTTGGCATGTCATCCAGTGTAATATACTGTGCGGCAATCGAATTCTTCAATGATTGAATTTTATTGATAACTTCATATAAGTTATATTGTAGTGGCTTGTAGGTAACTCTGGAGCTTAAAAATAGCGATGATTGATACCATTCATTCCAATAACCTAGAGCCAAAAACAAACCTATTGTAGCCAGTGCCGGCTTTAGCATTGGTAATATGATAGATATAAATATTTTAAAGTCACCGGCACCGTCGATTTTCCCTGATTCAGTCATTTCATGGGGAATTGCTTTCACAAAGTTCTTCATAAGAATAATCAGCCAAGGCGTCATAAGCAAAGGTAAAAATACAGCCAAATAGCTATCTTTCAATTTGTAGGTTTGAGTCATCAAGAGATAATATGGCACAAGCCCAGCAGAAAATAGACTGGTAAAGTAAATATAAAACGAAATAATATTACGATACGGAAAATCTTTTCTCTGCAAAGCATATCCTGTCATAGCAATAATACTAAGCCCTAATGCTGTACCGCTTGCTGTCATAATTATTGTCACGGCATATGAACCCCAAATTGTTCCGCCCTTTAAAATCATTTCATAGGCAAAGGTAGTAAATTCAGCCGGAAAAAGTTGTACACCCTCAATCCGTACAATGGCTTCTGTACTGAAGGAAGTTCCAAGGATAAGCAAAAATGGAAAGACACATGCTAATGCATAAATGGTTACAAAAATGTAACCAAAAACCCGTATAATCTTATCCGAGATGTCTAGCTTAACTCTATTTTTCTTTTTGTTCATTGCCAAATTCTCCTTTCCTAGAATAATGAATAGTCCGGCTCAATCTTCTTCACTACGTAATTACAAATCATAACCATAGCAAAACCAATAATTGATTGATAAAAACCAACTGCTGAAGCTGTAGAGAAATTAAAGTCCGTCATTGTTGCTCGATACACATAAGTTTCAATTATATCAGTTGTACGATAAAGCATAGGATTGGTTCCGATAATGTTGTAAAATAAACCAAAGTTACCTCTTACGATACCGCCCATAGCAAATAATAGAAGAATGATTACTGTCGGTTTCAGACTTGGCAAAATAATATATCGTATCTTCTGAAATCCGTTGGCTCCATCCACACGTGCTGACTCAATAATTTCTGAGTCAACATTCATAATTGCTGCAAAATATACAATTGAACTATATCCTGTGTCCTTCCAAAGTTGTATAAGAACAATCAGCACAGGCCATACTTTAGCATTTGAATAAGGTCCCCATCTTTCTAATCCAAGATTGGTTAATACAGAATTCACAAACCCGTAATCATAATTTAAAAGGTTATACACAAGAAGCCCTACTAATACATGAGATATAAAATATGGTAAAAACATCATAGTCTGGCTGACTTTCTTGAAATATTTGGCTCGAAGTTCATTTAAAAGAATTGCCATAAATACAGCCACCAGATTACCAAGAATAATAAATGCTAAATTATATAAAATAGTATTCCTTGTTAGATCAAATAGCTTTCCAGAGGTATAGAGGAACTTGAAGTTATCAAAACCAACGAATTTACTTCCAAAAATACCACCTCGATAGTTATACTTTACAAATGCGACATAAATTCCCGGCAGTGGCATATAGCTAAATGCAAAAAAGAATAAAATTGCTGGTGTGCACATAAACAACAAAGTCTTATGTCGAACTATATTTCTAAAAAACCCTCTTTTTTTCCTGGTTATTACAGATGACCTATCTAATTTGTTTGCTATAGTTTTCAATTGCTTTCCCCCTCGCATTTTTGTCTAAGAAGATAGTCGAGAAATCGGTTTCATGTAATTAAACAATTTATTACATAAAAAAACTGTATTCCCAGCTAAATGGTAATAACCGTATGCATTTTCATGTGATAAAAGTGATTTTTATGGGATATATAGCTTATTTAAATGCTTTAATATAACAATTTTTATGTATTATCACAAACGAAACCCATTTCATAGTTATATGTTAAATCCAAATATAAAGTTTGTCAATATATTTATTCAAGTTGTTGGTTATTTTTTTGTTTTTACATCTTTTTTGTACACTTTATATAGTTAAACTAAATAAAAAGAGCTATTTTGCTAGGCTAATACACCAACAAGATAACTCTTTTTAAATATTATATTTTGGATATTAAAAATCAGATAGTAATCTTCTCTTTAGAGTTAATAGATTTATTTTTTTGTACATGGTCCACAGGAATCCCTGGCAGATAATTCTGAAATAATCGTTTTTAACCTTGGTTGTTCTTCCCCATTTATTGCCTTAAGTACAGTCTCGATAATCATCTGACCAAAATTCTCATAATTATAACTTACAGAAGTCAACTTAGGAATCATTATATTCGCCATAATCGTATCATCATAGCTTATAACAGACATATCATTCGGTACCCGTATTCCTGCTTCTGCCATGGCACGCATAGCACCTACTGCAGTGAAATCATTAACCGCTATAACTGCACTCGGTCTATCTTCCAAAAGAAGAAGATTTTTCATACATTCATAGCCTCCGCGATCATCATAATAATCATGATGAATCATATACTCGTCACGAATTTGAATTCCTCTGCGTCTTAATTGTTGTTTATACCGCATGTAACGCTCTACAGTGGATTGAGTATCAGTGCTGCCTCCAATCATCGCTATATCCGTATGGCCTAACGAAAACAGATGCTCCATTACAAGGTCTGTCGCCTGGAAAGCATCAATACGCACGCTATAGCAATCTGCTCCGTCAAGTTTTCCCGTAATGACAATTGGAATGCTATTGGCTACTTTATTTACCTGTTCAACATATTCCATATCGGTTACAACATCATCTATGCGACCACCGATTTTAATCACAGCTTCAACCCGCATACTGATCATTTTCTCTAGATATGTAACCTCCAGGTCAGGATTGCTTAATGTATTATAAAGGATTAGTGAGTAACCGTATTTGCCTGCCTCCTTTTCACATTCCATAAAAAGAGTAGCATAAAAGGGATTTCGAATATCCGCCACCATAATTCCTAATATCTTACTTTTAGTTTCGCTTAATCCTTTTGCTAAGGCATTTGGTTTAAAATCATATTTGCGAATCAAGGTTTCAACCTTTTCTCTTTTCTCTTCACTAACTTTTGCACTACCAGTCATAACCCTAGATACAGTAGCTACAGATACATTTGCTTCCTGCGCTATATCATATATTGTCATTATTTTATTCTGGTTCATATTTACTCCTCTGAAATCATTTTCATACATATCATACAAAAACTATTTCGATATGTCAATAAAGGAGAAAACCATTTTTATTTGTTTATTGAATTTCAAAAATACATATAACTGTATCGGAGTATATTTCTCTCTCGAAATTAATACTATAGACAGTGACCCGCTTCCCCTCATGATCCATATGATAATGCATTTGTATCAAGGGCTTAATATTGGTAGAGTCGTATCTTATATGGCATTCGGTCTTCCCTGCCTTTATTAGGACAGAGCCTTCCATTATTGTTGGTTTATGCAAGGTGACAAATCTCTCACTGATAGATTTAATTCCTTTTGTAAGCTCAAAGGTATCGATTAAGATTACCTTATCCTCATGGATTGTTATATCTCTGATTAGTTTTACGAGATCATTATTATCATAGGCATCTGATATATCCATTGTCATACGGCCATTCCCATGAAAGACAAGATCCTTGGCAGCAAAACTCTTTCCTTCCTTCTGTCCATTTCCATCTATAATAGGTACATTATGTCCTAAAGAGCTGTTACAAAATATAGAATATCTTTCTTCTCCAAAATAATCCTTGGTATATTCACCGCTGCCTAAATCTGTTAATATACACTCCCCGTCCTTATATAAAATAAAAGATCCGACGTCATTGTGATTATGTGGTTCATCATTATGTCCTCCCTTAACAGCTAGACTTAACTGATTGCCACTATATTGCTTACATAGCATCCATTCTGCGTTTGGTAATATATGACAAGCCGTCTCAGATGAAGTATCAATTATATATTCATCGGTCCATAAGAGATCTCGGATACCATTGCACCAACGAAAACAGGGATCGAAAAAATACCCTGCTTTACTGGAGCTTGGTGGGATTTGAACTTCATTGAAGCGTCTCTTTAGAAAACTTGTTAAACCCGTGCGATAACAATCCTTTGTATTGGCATCCGAAAAGCTGACTGTCCATCCTCCCGGAAAATAACATTTATGTTGAAATATCGCTATCTTTTTAAAACGTTTTGTATTTAATAAATCTACTTCACCGGCGGTACGTCTTTTTAATAAATCAGCAAAAGCTACATAAAAGCTTACCCCATAAGTCCAATAGGATAACCCCTCAAGACAGGCTCCGTCATCCTCAAAACTATCTAAAAATCTTTCAAGGGTAGGACTCAGTCGATTAAGTAATTCTGCAAGTAGACTATCATCCTCTAAAAGATAGATTCCTGTAACTCCTATGGATCCGGCACACACGGCACACCAATTATTCTTCATGACCTCCCAGTTGTATTCACCTTTATATTCAAGATAAGCAAAAAGCACACGTCCAAATATCTCTTTCTTCGCACGATTAATTATAAGAGGAGAAAGTAATTCTCCTAACATATATATAATTTCTGATAGAGCAAATGCCGTCTCAGCCGCGAAAAGGTCTATAGTAGGCTCTAAGCTTTTCGAATCTATATGTGCAGGTAAGGCCCAGGTATATTCCTCACAGATTGCCCAGATAATATCCTCTAATTCTAATATGTCCGATGGTTTACGATACAGCCAAGACATCAGAGCAAAAGTCATAAGTCTTCCACGATGCTCAAAATAGGCTTTTTCATACTCTAGCCTGTTACCGCTTGTTTCAAATCCTATAAATAGGCTCCAAGGAAGTACATTGATCTCCTTATTACGATAACCCTCAGCCGCTTGATTAATATCATCCAGATATTCTTTATGGATATAACTATTAAGGATTTTAGCTCTGCCTACTTCATCAAAGAACTCCGGATATAGTTTATGCTCTGTCATAATCCCTTTATTTGTCCCATATATTATTTTTTTAAGAAGTTCATTTTTATCCATACAGTCACCTTATTCAATTATCTTCTTAATACACTAATCATACACGACTTCTGTTTCTAGCTCGTTACGCCCTGTTTTAATATCATATACTACCATAGGAATAAGTGTCTTACTGTAAATCAGATTTGTATTAGGGTCAGGTTTAAGCATCTTGAATTCTCCATCACCAACCAAAGACCTTACTGTACAACCCTCTGCTTTATCAATCGGAAGTGCAAAGCCGGCATCATAGGCCTTACATTCATATTCGCTTTCAATAATATGAATTCGTCTATGACCTTCTTTAGTAGGTATTATCTCTGTATAAACTTGTATTCCAGGAAGCGGCGACCAGTTGGAGGCTACTTTATCCTCAGTCACAGTAAAATTATCCGCCTGTCCCCGCATAAAGATATGCCCTATATATTCAAAAGACAGAACGCTGTCCGGGGCAGCTTCCTGCATATTTAAAGGAGATCTCATTACACTGAATCCATACTTGGTAGAATAAGCAAATTTTGCATACTTTTCTTCCGTATGGGTATGGGAATGGGCATATATCCTTCCCCCCGGGAGTGCCACTACATTCTTGTCTTTTCTTCTCTGAATAATCATATCTGCCTTAGGTAGAAACTTGTTTTCCTCCATAGCCGGTAGCGGTTCTGCAGTGCAGGACCAAAAGGGATCGGTCTCAGGCAGCATAAGACATGCAAAAGTCTTCATAGCCCAATAAGGGGAGCCGGGTGCATTATAACTCTCAGACATCTGTAGATTCGGATATGTATAACCAATTGTAAGAAGCCCTGTATTATCAAAAATAGGCTGCTTCATCCAATATTCTAGATGACGAACAATAATTCCTTTCATTACCGGAAGAGGTAGAGGTTCAATATTAGCCATTACGCATGCGGAATAAAAAGACACCTGGGCAAAACGGTAAGTAAGGGAACGTCCATAAGGCAGTGAGCTTCCATCCTCAGAAAACCAATAGGCAAAATCCTTTCCAAAGGCCTCTGCTCTTTCTAGATAGTGCTTACTTCGAATAGGGTCCTCCTCTTTCATTACCATAGCATAGATGATTCCATAAAACTCCATGGCAAAGGGAATATAATAATCTGCCTGACCGTTCTCACCATCCACATACCAGCCATCTCCTATATAGCAGGATTCAATAAAGTCAAGACTGCTTTTCATTTCTTTCTCATCATAGGGCATGCCAAGCTTTTTTAAGGCTACATTCACCAAGATATTAAAGAAACGCCAATTGCAATCACAGCATTTATTATGATTGATTTCATTTAACCACGAAGCCAGGTTTTCTTTTTCTTTTGCAGTTAGGGGGTTCCATACTATTTCCGGCGCAAATAATAATCCATAGGCCAGAGCCGCCATCTCAACCAATCGTTGATCATAATCGAAGCAAGAACCCCAATATTCCGGTGACTCAGGATCAGTTCCTGACACCAGCCCCTTTCGGTATATCTCTTCAAATTCCAAATGTCTGCTGCCTCCCGCCCAGAAGGCTGTTAAACCCCAAAGTGGTCTTGAAAAGCCCTCCATTAAGGCACTGGTATCAGCATAATGGGCACTGGTATGGCCTATCTTAACTCCAGCTTTACCCTTACTATAATATGGCTTTAAAGGATCTAGAATAGAGAGCATCAAATCTGCAAAATCTTTTCTGTTATTTAATAATAATTCTTCTTTTATAATAGACATACTTCTCCTTTCATAATTCATATTTATACAGCTAAGTCATATAATAAATTACTAAATTACATATATTGTCTTACCAATACACATTCCAATCTTTTGATAGTCGTGTGAGTGCTTCCATATAAAAATAATCTCCCCATGAATTACATTCATCTACACCATAATGATTACAAGTATTATAAGGTGAACTATTGGAATAGGTAGAGTGAAGTACCAATCCATTAGAAGTCTTATGATCTTTTACTGCATAATTATCATAAAGTGATTTTAAAAAGCGTTTTGCGATATCAATATAATAATCGGCTTTGTCATCTTCCATATATTTAGCCATCTCAAGCATTCCGCAAGCAGCAATGGATGCAGAAGAAGAATCTCTGGGCTGATCAACTCCACTAGTAAACTCCAAATCCCAATAAGGAATTAAGTCCGTCGGTAAATGTCTAAGATAATAATCAGCTACATGCTCAAACTGCTCCATATACTCAGCTCTACCAGTGTATTTATAACCAAGAGCCGTTCCATAGATACCCCAAGCCTGTCCCCTAGCCCAGGCAGACCCATCACGATATCCCTGACAAGTCGAACCACGCTCCGGTTCCCCTGTTTCCATATTAAAGTAGAAGGTATGCCAGGTAGAATAATCCTCCCTTATGACATTTGCAAGGGTCGTATGGGTATGCTTGTCTGCAATATCACTATACTTTGTATCTCCTGTTACTTCACTGGCCCAATAAAGCAAAGGGAGATTTAAGAGACAGTCAATTATCAAGCGGTAATTATCCGGTTCATTCATACTTCCCCAAGCTTGAATGAAATTTCCTTTATCATGGAAACGGGAAATCAATTGGTCCGCAGCCAGTAAAGCCGCCTTCTTTCCTAATTCGGATCCAATGAGTTTATAACCCGCTACACAGGATGGAGAATATAAGAATCCCATATCATGATGATCTACCGAGATCTTATTTATTATCCTTTGGTAATAGCTTTCAATATGTATCTCTGCTGCCTCTTTTAACCTATTATCACCACAATTTTCATAGGCAAGCCATATTTCACCGGTCCAAAATCCATTGGTCCATTGCACATTATCAATAGGTGCATAAAAACCATTTTCACTATAAGCATTCTGAAATTTGTCTGTAAATTCAGGCAGATAGTTCAGTATCTGATCACAAGAAAACTTCAGTGCATCCTCTATCTCATCGCTTGTTATTAATGGTTTTGATCTGATACTTTCCCAATACTTCTCCATCTTTTCAAATCCCCCCTCGCTTAGTGATATATAAAATATTACCATATCATATTTCCTTTTTCTAGTCACTTATTATTAGGATTCTTGGATATATTGAACAATTTGCGCTTATACTTCTCTGGAACGGTGCCAGGTACCGTACCTGGTACCGTTCCAGGCACAAAAAAGCAGGGACCTTCCTATGCGGAATGTCCCTGCTTAGATTTGCTAGAAATATTTTTTACTTCCCCAGAGATTACTCTTTTTCAGATCAATGTACTCATTATAAGCACGTTCTAAGATCTGTTTTTCATTGGCGAATTTCAACAAATGAAACGCCTCATGATATTTATAATACCCTGAATCCATAAAATATTCTTCCCTTTGTGGTTTGCTGTAATAGCTATCAGACATCATTAGATACCAATGAACATCTTTTACTACTGTATTATGTGGGGTGCTGAAGGAATATTGGCTTTTTCCGATATATTTTATAATGGAAGCATTCGTTCCTGCTTCCTCTCTTACTTCTCGGATTGCCGTTTCCTTATATTCTTCTCCGTCCTCTACTGTTCCTTTTGGTAGCACCCACCCTTCATATTTGTTCTTATAATTCTTATACAGTAATAGAATCTTTCCTCTGAAAATAACTACACCACCACAGCTCGTTGCCTCTACCATCGCAATTCCTCCTGCTTTTTGGTGTGTTGTCTTTAACTATCCTACAGTATACATCAAATTGACTAGTATATCAACTTATTTTTTATGGATTTCGCACAAAAACACACCCAGCTATTAATTAAAATATGCATCGAAGACCTTACCTGCGATAGGTAAAGCGTACTCACTACCTGAACCTTTATTCTCCACTATAACACTAATAGCTATCTTTGGATCATTTGCCGGTGCAAAGCCAATAAACCATGCGTGGGAATCCTTTCCCTCCTGTTCGGCGGTTCCTGTTTTTCCGGCAATCTTATAATCAAAATTCTTCAGTCTGGATGCGGTTCCATCAGTTACGACACTACGCATCATACTTTTAAGATAATCTGCTTCTTTTGAAGTCATAGCAACTGCTGCCTCCTCAGGTATATATCCCTTAAGCACTCTGCCTCCGGCGCTTTCTATTCGATCAATTGCATAGGGCTTCATTATTACCCCTCCATTGGCAACGGCGGCTGCAATCATAGCATTATGAAGAGGTGATATTAGAGTTCTTCCTTGGCCGATTGCCGTCTGCATGGTCTCTTTTACACCTGATTCACCTACCTTTAGCAAAAAACTACTGGGATAATTCGCAATCCTGGCAGGTAGTGGTTGATTAAAGAAAAAGCTCTCACTTAAGCTTCGGAAATCATTAATTAATATATCTTTTCCGATAGTTGAAAAGGCAGTATTACAGGATTTTGCAAATGCTTCCTTTAAGTCAACATTTCCATGAGCTTTTTTATTGCTGCAATTAATTGTCATTCCTTCATACTCTGTACTTCCATTACATTTATAGCTATAATCCATATAATTTGGATTAGCCCTTATATAGGCAAGAGCAGTAATAATCTTAAAGGTAGAACCCGGTGGATATAGCCCCTGCGAAGCCCTGCTAAGTAGGGGGGATTCATTATCCTTATCCTCGGAAAGTTTTTCCCAATTATCATCTATATCATTAGGATCATAGGATGGCTTTGAAACCATGGCAAGAATTTTTCCGGTCTTAGGCTCTATAGCCACTACCGCTCCCCAATCATTTCCTAAAGCATCATATGCTACCTGTGTCAGCTTGTGGTTTAGAGTGGATACTACATTATTGCCTGGATTTTTAACTCCTACAATATCATTATACATAGCTTCTGCGGAATTAGAGTAGGAGGTAAGAAGCGTAATATTTTCCACCTCTTCAATCCCTGTCCTTCCGCGCATAACTCTTCCTACAAGATGAGCATACATATCACCATAAGGATAGCTACGTATCTCATTTTCATCATTATCAATAATAGTTTCTGCCAGTACCTTGCCATCTGCTGACATTATTTTTCCCCGGACAACCCTTTTAGCTAAAACATCATGCCTTAGATTATAAGTACTATTAATCACATCATCACTCTTTACTAATAAAAAATAGGCAAAATATCCCATCATTAAAACAAATAGACCCACGAAGATATAAACTATCGATAATATAGTTTTCCTTTCCGAGTCCTTATTCACTGATGGCTTTTGACTGAGGATATCGTTATTCTCATTTTTTTTGTTTTTCATCATATATTTCACCGCCCAAAGAAGCAGCAGCCTTTACAGACATCTTAGTATTAGCTGTGCTATGAATCCCTTGAATAACCATAAACATAATAATCGTCGCTACCATAGAGCTTCCTCCCGAGCTAATAAAGGGCAATGTAACTCCGGTTGAAGGAATGAATTTTATAACTCCTCCTATGGATAAAAATATTTGGAAGCCAAACATTACAGTGAAGCCCAGAGATAATAGACGATAAAAATCATCTGAGGTCTTAAGGGATATATTTATTAGAATTAAAAAGCAATTGATATAAAGCAAAATAAGGCAGAGGGCAAGCAAACCTCCAAACTCTTCGGATATAGCTGAGAAGATAAAATCGCTGTCAACTACGGGAATCGTGGTGGGTAACCCTTGATAGAGGCCCATACCAAACCATCCTCCTGTCCCGATGGCAAATAAGGACTGCGATATCTGATAGCCCTCCTTGTCGATATATCCAAATGGATTTCTCCATGCCATGACCCTAACTTTAACATGGTCAAATAAGCTGTAAGCAATCCAAGAGGCTAGGCTTCCTCCCGCAAGACCAAAAAACAGATACAAGGGTTTCCCGGTAGCTCCATAGAGCATAAAAATATAAGTAACAAAAAAAATCAATGCTCCGCCAAGATCCTTTTGAAATACTAAAGCTAATACCGTTGCTCCTGCCATGGCAGTCACCGCGCACACTCTTTTAAAATCAGTTCCCTCCGAAAATAGTGAAGCAATACATAAGACAAATAGCAGCTTGACAAATTCGGTTGGCTGAATTGTAAATAATCCAAACACCGTCAGCCAACTGGTGGCACCGTAGCTCTCAGTACCGATAAGAAGAACTAAAACTAAAAAGAAAATGCCGATAATCCCATAAATCCATCCATACTTTCTGATATCATAATATTTTTGTATAAATATCGGCACCAAAAGACCAAGTCCCAAGGCAACCGCGCTGATAAGGAATTGCCGGACAGCCTTATCAAAGGATAGCCTGGTAAGAATTATATAACCTAGTGAAAGAAGCATCAGCATATTTCTAAGAAGCAGTTCAGATATGCCGGGATATATAATCTTATAGAGGCTAAGTACCAATATAAATACCAATAACTCTCCGCCATAAAGCCATACTAGCTTATTATTTTGCACCTGCAAATACATAGTAAAATAACCTGTAAAATGAAAGAGAAAAAGAAAACAGGTCATCCATCTAAGGGATATCGCACGGGTATTTTTGTTTTTCTTGACAGATACCCTAAAAGCGTGGTAAGTATAAGCTCCAAATATGAGAAGCATAAGATATTTAGTTAGCTCTACGACAAAATGCATTCCTTCACCTGCTTTATATTCTATCTTATAATATGATTTATATCCTGATCTTAATCAGCTATTCCACACCACGCTTAAAATGTCCGGCTGTTATATTATCAAATTGTAAAGAGGCTTCTTTGCCTTTTGAAAATACATCTGTATATGCAAATAATACAGCCCTCACTTCTTTGGATGTTTCAATTGTAAAATCCAATCTTATTCCATGGGGTTTTAAATCAATAACCTTATCTGCCTGTCCAAGTAAGGATAAGCGCTGTCCATTATAGATAATATTGTAACAGCTATTACAGTGAGTGCTTACAAAGAATTTTTTGCCAATCCGATCCACCAGATAATCAATCCTGCTACTAGCTGATTGACATTTACTACAGCTCTTTGTAGAGGCATGAAGACACTGAACCGATACCATAAGCGGTTGATATCCATAGACCATAAGCTCACAGTCCTGTAAGCCCAGGTCCTTAAGCTCTTTCTCATTCAGTTCTATCGGCGCGGTAAATTGATTTATTCCCTTCTCCATCCAAAACATCTTTGCATCTTGATTAAATATATACATATTATGATTTAGTCGAACTTCTTTGTCTTGCCCGCTACTTTTAAATATTTCTTGCAGTAGCCCTACTTCTTCAAAATTCTTTAAAATAAATCCTTGGACTTCATCATGCTTCAATAAGGTAACTATGTCCTTATTCAGTTTTTCATATACCCTAAGCCTGCAGATATGGGGTAACATAATAAAGAACACCTTGTCAGAGTTAGCTGCGACCTTTGACATATCTATTAGTTGTTCTAATGAAAAACCGTCATAATCAGCATAAATAGAGGATATATCCTGATATAGTAAAGCCGTCTCAAACTGATCCTTTGTTGAAACACCTACGCTTATATTTATTGAACGGATAATATTCTTAATGATAATATCTCTGCTGATATTATCGTTACTCAAATTATCGTTATAGATATCATTGTTATGGATATTATCGTTATAGATATCATTGTTATAGGTATCATTGTTATCTATACTAGTTAAAGTTTCATCAATAACACCTTCATTCCCAAGGTCACCTTTTGTTCTATGATAAGCTCCGATTACCATTTCAGATAGCATAGTAACTGCTTCTCTTCGTATCTCATTAAGCCATGAAACTGGCACAAATATATTATCATCACTTTCAATTATAAGTTCTCTAAACTGATATAAGGTGTCTCCCAGCTTATCAATCGATGCTCTTAGTTTGTTCTTAAGTATTGGCTGCTTTATGGCGGCTTCTACAAGATTATGATATGCTGTCACAGACCTATTGTTATAGCTAAGGGTTAACTGCAATCTCTCACCTTGCTTTGCATACAAATAGCCCATAATATCATGCTTTGCATCTGTCCTAATATATTTATCCCCTATTTGCTTAAGTAATGAATTATTTCTTGTTCGGTAAACCGCATAGCCCTTTCTAATATCTAAGCTATTAGAAGCTATCTTGCTGCTATTATGATTATTATGATTCCTCTGCTGCTTCTTATAAGGTATTGCACCGACTCTGGTCTTAAGAATACCATCCTTCGGATTATCATTCTTAACAGTGAACTCATATACTGGTTGATTTTCCCTGTCTCTGATTTCAAGAATATCCTGTCCATTAATGTCTTCACTAAGACGAATATCAGCATAACCTCTCGCAGACTCGATCACCTCACCTACCGGTACACCGTCGTGATTTGGTCTGATCATAGACATCATAGCTTTTCCATTATAGGTCTTACCGTAGCCCTGTGAGAAAGCTCCACGGTTATATAGATCCATAAGATCCAGCATATCCTTCTTATATTCATCTTTCTCTAAGTAACTATAGAAGCCTTCCTTACCTTCATTAATATAAATATCCACATATTTTCGATAAATATATGAAACTCCGGCGGCATACTCGGGGCTCTTCATTCTACCTTCAATCTTAAATGAACTAACGCCAGCCTCAATTAAATCCGGTATCAAGGCTACAGTATTGATATCCTTGGGACTAAGCAAATATTTCTCATTTTCTGAAGACATCTGCCTACCTTCTGAGAAAAACTGATATGGCATCCGACAAGGCTGTGCACATCTGCCTCTGTTGCCCGATCTTCCTCCTATCATACTGCTCATCAAACATTGGCCTGAATAGCAGTAGCAAAGGGCACCATGGACAAAGGTCTCAATCTCCATATCGGTATTGTCGCTGATATTTTTTATTTCCTTAAATGACAGTTCCCTAGCTGTTACAAGTCGTGTAACTCCCATACTCTTTAGGAGATTTGCACCCTCTGCCATCGTTATAGTGGTCTGTGTACTGGCATGGATGGGAAGCCTCGGAAAATGCCTGTGGATAAAACGCATAACACCTACATCCTGGACAATTACAGCGTCAAGCCCCGCAAGGTAATATTTCTCCAAATAATTATAAAGACTATGCCTCTCCTCTTCCTTAACCAATGTATTAACGGTCAGATAGAGTTTTTTGTTTCTAAGATGAGCTTCCTCTATTGCCTTTAGAAGTGTGTCCTCATCAGGGTTATTCGCATAGGCTCTGGCACCAAATCTGCTCCCCCCCATATATACAGCATCACAGCCCGCATTCATGGCAGCTCTCATGCTTTCATATGAACCGGCCGGAGCCAGTATCTCAATCTTCTTCATATATACCTCTTCCTAACGGTACCAGGTACCGTACCTGGTACCATTTCAATGGCTAAAATCGCTACAATTGCCAATTTCCCGTTGTTTTGGTGCCAGGTACCGGTTGTTTTGGTGCCTGGTACCAAAAAAGCTGTCCAAATGACACCCGCCAACCCTTTGGTATGGTATGTATCACTATCTTGGACAGCTATAGCAATCTGAACTATCGTTTTCTTTCCACATCCTGCAATTCTGTTTCAAGGCGGACTATTTTTTTCTGATTTTCGTTCAGCTCATTTTTTAATGCTTCGATTTCCTTCTCGGCGGAATGTAGCTTTGTCTGAGCTGCAATCAACTCATGCTTCAAGTCAAAGATTTCGTTGCTCTTCCCCTTGTTCTCATCCTCTATTTCTTTAACCTTTTCTCTAGCCTTATGATAATCATCCGCTATATTTATCTGGATTAAGATATTTCTTAAGTCTGAGTCTAAGAATTTGTATGCATCCCTGCTACGGAACTCATTATGCTTGCTGTTGATATATGACGCGACTCTTTGTAGATATTCCTCGCTTTCATATCCACTTAACGTATATCTTTTGTTATTGATGATAACCTCAATATCGTTAAACTTATTCATTAATTTGCCCCCTATTATCATATGGAAATCAGGATGATGCTACTTTTTGCTCTTTCATATAGCAGATCTCTAGCTATAAGCTTTGCTCTTTTGTGTATAGTATATCGTAAATTTATATTTTATACAAGCTGAATTCTTACTCTGTAAGCTTTTGTATGCCCATATGCTTGTATGCCAAATCAGACGCTACTCTTCCCCTTGCAGTCCTTAAGATCAGACCGTTCTGTACCAGATAAGGCTCGTATACCTCTTCAATGGTACCGACATCCTCTCCTATGGTGGCGGCGATAGCATCGATTCCGACAGGTCTTCCTCCGAATTTTTCTATCATGGTAAGAAGAATCTCTCTGTCAATATGGTCTAGACCCAGCTTATCCACCTCAAGAAGATCCAGCGCAAATCCTGCAACCTCCCTAGTAATCTTCCCGTCATATTTTACCTGTGCAAAATCTCTGACTCGCTTTAAAAGCCGATTAGCAAGTCTGGGTGTTCCTCTGGAGCGACGTGCCAGCTCATTTGCGCCTTCCTCGTCTATCTCTACTCCAATTACACCTGCAGATCTAAGTATTATCTGTTTTAGCTCAGCCACAGTATAAAAATCCAAACGGTTAACTACCCCAAATCTGTCTCTTAGGGGAGGTGTAAGCATTCCTGCTCTTGTGGTTGCTCCTATTAAGGTGAACTTAGGTAAATCCAAACGTATGGATTTAGCTGATGCACCCTTACCTATAACAATGTCTATGACATAATCCTCCATAGCGGGATATAGCAACTCCTCTACCTGATGGTTAAGCCTGTGGATTTCATCTACGAACAGAACATCTCCCTCCTGGAGATTGTTAAGGATTGCCGCCATTTCACCCGGCTTTTCAATTACCGGTCCAGAGGTTATCTTAATTCCTACTCCCATTTCATTTGCTATAATACCTGCCAGCGTGGTTTTCCCAAGTCCAGGCGGTCCAAAAAAAAGGACATGATCTAAGGATTCCTCCCTTTGCTTAGCTGCTTCAATATATATCTTTAGATTTTCCTTTACCTTTATCTGGCCTATGTAATCTATGAGCATCTGAGGCCTGAGGCTGTTCTCAAGTCTTCTGTCTTCCTCCATTAGTTCTGTTGATATCATTCGCTTTGCCATTTGCATCTCCTTATATTTTCTTCAAACAGAGCTTTAATATATCCTCCGTAGCCATATCCTCTGTAATATCTATCTGACTTATAATCCTATATGCATCTGAGGATGAATACCCCAATGTAGTAAGCGCTAAGATAGCTTCTTCTCTTTTGCCATAGATATTCTGTGAATTAAGCTTATCTGACTGGTTCAATAGCTTCTGCTCGAAGGCTGATTCTAATTTGAATTTATCCTTTAATTCAAGGATTATCTTACTTGCTGTCTTGGGACCAACTCCAGGTGCTTTTGATATAGCCTTGGCATCTTCAGCAAGAACAGCAAACCGAATTTCATCTGCGGTAATACCTGATAACATCCCTAGGGCTCCTTTTGGACCAATCCCATTAACTGTAATCAGCAGCTTAAACATCTCCAAATCATCCTTAGTCAGAAACCCATATAAGCTGAGTGCATCTTCCTTAACATGCAAATATGTATATAGCTTTATTGTGCTCTTTCTTGGAGGCAGCTCTAATATGTCTGATGTCGGCAGACTTATCTCATAGCCTATATTACCGGTCTCCAATATGACATAATTTTCTTTTATTTCTGCAAGCTCACCCTTTATAAATCCTATCATTTAATCGCCTCATACTTTCTTTTAACTTCATTTATCATCAATACGTTCAAAGCGCCCTCTGGAAATATTAAGCCTACCCTCTTTCAGGTAATTAAGAACCTGATAAGCGGTAATTCCTAAAGCATCAGAAATCTGTAGGGCATTACTGTTTGGATATTCCTTAAGATACGCTTCAATCTCATCAAAATAATCCTCGTCCTTTTTGCTGCATTCATTACAAGAATAGGCCTTAAACCTTGATTTGAACTGTTTATGGCAATGCTTACATATATTTGTATACATAAAAGCTCCCTTCCTGCAAGATTATCTTGACACATAAAATTCAATATTAACCTTGGATTAATCTGCTTATTCGCGGGCTCACATCAGAGTAGAAAAAAGATTTAATATCTTCTCATATATTTTAATAATAAACGGACGCTTTTTCCATTCTTCAAGTGTTACTTCATGACATTCATCCATGGTTCTAAGTAGATCGTCCTTAATTGTTTTCATAATTTCATTGTTACATATCCATACTCCGCATTCATATTGGAGGTGGAAGCTGCGATAATCCATATTCATGGTTCCGACTATAGCAGAGTCCTCATTTAGCATAGTCTTTGCATGTATGAATCCGGGCCTGTATTCAAATATTCTTACCCCAGCCGCAAGAAGACTTCCGTAATTATAATTTGTCAGTACCTTAACATTCTTCTTGTCCGGAATAAAGGGCGTAATAATACGCACATCCACTCCTCCTATCGCGGCTGTGGCCAGAGCATCTCGCATATCATCTTCAATTATAAGATAGGGTGTTGTAATGTACAATAGCCTCTTTGCATGATAAATCATCTGCTTATAGAAGTCTTCCATCGGGTTCCTAGGATTGTTAGCCGGCCCGTCA
The DNA here is from genome assembly GCA_004294845.1 of Anaerolineaceae bacterium. Lineage (GTDB taxonomy): Bacteria > Bacillota > Clostridia > Lachnospirales > Lachnospiraceae > Mobilitalea. The sequence goes on along the minus strand of SHOH01000001.1, from coordinate 74,895 downwards.
GAAAAAACTTGACAATATACATTATTTTTAGGAAAGCTTTGCCTGGGTCTAAACTGCTCGTAATCCACAGGACTTGATACAGCTGATGCCTCCCACATTTGTAAAAATGTTACCGTAAGCCCCCAGACAGCATCTCCTTCGACTCTAATTGCATTATCCTTCCAGACACCAAAACGAGCTACTAAATTCACATATTCATCCGCTAGGTTCATACCACCTGTAAATCCAACATTACCGTCTACAACAACAATTTTCTGGTGGGAACGGTAATTCATATAGAGCTTATCGGTATACCTATGTACCGGATTAAATATCCTCACCTCAAAGCCTTCCTTTTCAAGATCCCTTTTAAAATTACGATTCGTCCTAAGCATTGCACCGAAATCATCATAAAGAAAAAGCACCTTTACACCATTATTAATCTTTGATAATAAGGACTCATGCATTCTATCCCAAAGAGCCCCTTCACCTATTATAAAGAAGTTGACCAGAATAAATTTTTCAGCCTTATCAATTTCTTTAAATATAGCTTCAAAGGCTTCCTCAGCCATAGGATAATATTCTACCTGATTATTCTTATATAGTGGAAAATGATTATTTTGAAGATAGGTCGTCATTCGAAGCATATCAGGATAGCGATCCTCAAATTCCTCTACTACTTTAAAATCCTGTTCCAGATATTCAAAGCCCTTTGACAGCTTTTCCAGCACGATTTTATCTATCTTTTTAACTCTGTTGTTCCCCCACAGAATATACATTATATGTCCTGTAATCGGGAAAGCAGCTATTATACATATCCAGCTGATTTTATATGAAACATTTCTATTATCATTGACTAGTACTATAATTATAATGATACTGAGTATTTGCAGGAAGGAATAGATATAAACCGTATATCCCCTAAGCTTAAACGATAGAAATATAATAAGACCGAATTGTATCAGTACCAATATCCCAACAATTACGGCTCTGAATATTCCGCTTAATGACTTCTTAATACTGCCTGTTACTCCTTCTAAGTTGTTTATGCTCAATTTCAGCTCCCCTTATGTATCTAATAGTTTTTAAAGTGTTCTGTCACTATTTTAACACAATATTTCAAAATTTTCATTGTTTTTCATCTGTTCTATGCTAAAATAGCAGTAAATTGATGAAAGGAGAAAATCTATGATTACCAGGCAGTTTCCTCTTGACTTTACCCTAGACTATCCGCTGGACATAGAATACGGAACAAGCAAAATTGCATTTTTTGATATAGAGACCACCGGCTTTGTTGCAGAAACCACTTATCTTTATCTTATCGGATGCATTTATTTAAAAAATACATCCTTACATATGATTCAATGGTTTTCTGAAGATATTAGGGAGGAAGCTCTGCTTATCGAAAGTTTCTTTGATTTCATTAAGGATTATGATCTTCTCATTCATTACAATGGTTTAGGCTTTGATATACCCTATTTAAGTAAAAAAATTGAAATACTGCAACTTGATTACTCTCTTAAGGATATCCAAAGTCTTGATTATTATAAAAAAATATCTCCGATTAGGAAGATATTTAAGTTGGATAATTATAAACAAAAAACAATCGAAGCCTTCCTTAAGGTTAAGCGGGAAGATACTTTCGGCGGAGGAGAGCTTATCGAAGTATATCAAAGCTATCTTGGAAAGAAGCAAATTGAGAATCTAAAAAAATCAAGAGCTCACATATCAAATGACTTGGCTTCAATCGATAAAGTTTCAGATGCGGACAAATTGCTTAATTCTCTGCTATTACATAATGAAGATGATTTAAAAGGCTTGGTTCAAATAAGCCCCATACTCTACTACTGCGATCTTTTCATAAAACCATTTCAGATCATCCAGGCGGGAGTTGATGATAAAAAGCTTATTATCCGATTAGAATATGATTTTAATTTTCCAATCAGAGTAAACTTTGGTAATGATTTTATATATATAAGTGCTTATGAGAACTCTGCCTTAATTACCATCGATATCTATGAAGGAGAACTAAAATTCTTCTATGATAATTACAGGGATTATTATTATCTTCCTGATGAAGACAGAGCTATACATAAGAGCCTCGCCATATATGTGGATAAGGATTATCGGGTAAAAGCGAAACCATCAAACTCTTATACTAAAAAGGAAGGTCTTTTTGCTCCCCAATATCATGCCCTTATATCTCCATATTTTAAGAAGGAGTATAATGATAAAATTACCTTTGTTGAGATTCACACCGACTTCCTACTCCAGGAACAAAACCTAACCGACTATATCCGCCACATCCTAAGCCATACAATATAATTAATATAGTTTGATTTTACTTATAAGAATACGAAGACCTATCTTCCAAAAGAGTGGTTCTAAAATTCCGATATCAGTTCTTCGTTACCAAAAGCCCGCCATTTGTAAAGATAGTAAATTCAAACTATATTTACTATCATAAAATAGATTTTTTGACTGTAAGGACTCTATCGTATAACTCCTTTGTATCATTAAATATAATATGGCTTACATTGATTACAGTCATATCCTTAAGGTTCAATATGGTTTTTTCTATCTCTCTTGCTCTCTCCATATCAAGAGAAGCAAAGGCTTCATCCATAAGCAGTATACCAGCCTTACTTAGAAGTGCTCTGGCTATGACAAGCCTGCTTCTTTCACCTCCCGAAATATTCTTTCCGTTATCATAAATAATGGTGTCGAGACCATTAGGCAACTGATTAACAAATTCTGTTAATCCCGAAGCCTTGATTGCTTCCCAAACCTCCTCATCAGTATAATCCTTGTAAAGAGTCAAATTATTACGAACTGTATCTTCAAAGATAAAAACCTGCTGCTCAATATTTCCTATAAGCTTATAATAATGGTCTCGCTTTACATCCTTAAGATTGTGCCCGTCAATTGTAATCGTACCGCTAGACGGATTAAAATATTTTCTAAAGAGCTTTAAGAGTGTGGATTTTCCGCCTCCGCTGGGACCTACCACCAGATATTTACCATTCTTTTTTACCTTAAGATTTATATCTGATAATATAATCTGTTCACTATCCTCATAGCTAAAGTCCACATCAGAGAATTCTATCTCTTCCTTAAACTCCGGTAGATCCACGGTCTCAACATAGGTATCTGAATTTTCTAATGTCTTTTCCATCTTTCGTATAAGGTCTCCGGATGTGAATATCTTAGGGAGGTTCTCACCGATATTAAATAGGGGCCAGGTCATCTTCTGAATTCCCGTTACAGCCAGTAAAAGTCCGCCGGTAGATACCCTTCCGATTATCGCAAGATATCCTACTATCAAAATCACACCAAACATGGAGGCTCCCATAAATAGATGCTCGAGACTGATAATATATGATAGCATTTTCTCTATGAAAAATCCCTTTTGCTGAATATCTTCACTTTTCTTATAATAATCATCCCTAACCCTCTTTTGTAGATTATAATTTTTAACTATATGGAAGGCAGAAAGTATCTCTTTGATATAGGAGGTGTATCCGTCAAACATATCGCTTCTTTCCTTATTAGCCTTCTTTGTAGGCTTTGAGGTTAATACTGATATAGTCAAGTTAATAGCAATTAGAATTATGGCTAATATAAGCATTCTGGCATCTACGGTAGACAGAAGCCATATACCCACTATAAAAGTCATAACACTTTCAAATATACTATAGATTCCTGTAATCATATTCATTTCTAATGTATTAAAGTCATTTGTCATAGAGGACAGATATTTCGCATTGTTCTCCTTCTGAAATTCAGCAATATTCTTTGCGAACACCCTCTTCATATAATATCTTTTTAATGCTACATTGGCTTTTCTCTTATAAAAGTTGCTTGCCATTCCTACTAATATTCCCATAGGAACCAATAAAGCAGCCATAATAAGAATCTGTGGAATCATTTGCTTCATATTGTCCATCTTGCCATCTATTGCTAGGTCAAGCATCTTCATGATACGGATATTAACAAGGCCGTCCAAGAAAGCATTGATTCCTGTGACTATTAATGCCAAAAAAAGATATGGAAATATTTTGATGTATTTTTTTACCATGTAATCACCTCTTCAAAATAATCCTTGGCGGGGAAGACATGAACCAGACTGTTTTTCAACTCAATTACATAGTCATAATTTTCTGTAATTCCCTCATAATATCTGTGGCTTATAGCAATTACTGTACCCTTAAGCTCTAAAAATGTCTTTTCGATATCCCTTCCCAGCTCTTCATTAAGGCTGGAGGTACCCTCATCTACGAATAGAATTTCAGCATCTTTAGCGATAGCCCTAGCGATAGATATTCTCTGCCTTTGTCCACCGGACAAATTCTTACCATTCTCAGTAAGTCTTTCATGAATACCGTCCTGCTTCTCTTCAAGAAAAGGCTCTAATCCGCTTACTCTTACCGCATATTCTATCTGCTCATCGGATATATCCTTATATAGAGTAATATTGTTCTTAATCGTATCTTCAAATAAAAATACATCCTGATATATAAAGGCAACCTTTTCATGAAAGGACTTTTCGGATATATCACGATAATCCTCTCCATCAACAGTAATTTTACCCTCAAAATCATCATGAATCATGGCTAGCAGATTAAGTAAAGTTGTTTTGCCTGCGCCACTTACACCTTTTATTAAATATTTCTTACCCTTTTCAATGGTAAATGAAGCATCCTTTAAAATCTGCTTCTTATCAAATGAGAAGCTTAAGCCTGCAACTTCAATCTTGTCATCAAATTTGAAATCCTTTGTACCCATACCAATCTTTATGGTAGTCTCCTCAGGCTCTGCAATCTTTTCATAGATGCTTGTCGAGGCCTTAATCTGATTCCATAAAGGAAATGCAGAGATCAGATAATTACTTATTGAAGAACAGAGTATAAATATAAAGGTAGCCTCAGTCAGGTTTATATCCACCTGCATTTGATAACCCAGATATATCAATACCGCTACTGAGACTACAAAAGCAAAAATATAGATAACATCCCTTTGCAGATGAGTAAACACATTAGCCAGATATTTTCTTTTCTCCAATCTGTTTATGGTCCTTACACTTTTCTTTAAAAATTTATCCTCAATATTATTAAGTTTCAAAATCTCAAGACCATTAAAGGTATTGGACATATCAGTCGTAAATGCCTCATTGGTGTCTGAAATTTCCTTCTCAAGTGCAGTGGTTTTCTTAGTAAAAAGACTTGCAAGAAAATACAAAACTATCGAAAATAATAACATTACGACTGCCAGTTTAATGTCTAAGAAAATCAGAAAGGCCAGTGATATAACAAACATTCCGATATTAATAAGATAGTTGAGTAGACTGATGAAGAATTTGTTCTCAAAGGTATTTACATCATTAATTAAATTTGAAATATACACTTCCTTGGATTTTTGAGAATACTGTTTAAAGGGCATATTGATAATTTTGTCAAATGCCTGTTTACGTACATCTAATATGGTGTCCCTCATATATCTAATTCGAAGCATCCTGGAAACCAAGAAATTAATCGGTGAATATATGAGATATATAATTGTTAAGATAACAATCTTTTTGTAACGCTGTAAATCTCCCTCTTCAATCGCACCAAAGATTATGGCAAACAACCCAATTTCTGCAAAATGGTTTATAATGAACATAAAGGTTGCGATTAGATATTGAATGAACTTTGCTTTTCGTTTTGTAAGTAATTCCTTCATAATCTATCCCCTTAATTATTCCTATTAGTAGGCAATATAAGCATATTTTATATCAACAAGTCGAATCTTGCAACCATAATTTAACAAGTAAAAGAGCCTGTGATGAAAATCACAAGCTCATATTTTGTCTTATTCTAATGTAATTTTCCTTCTTGCTCTTACTCTGTAGGCAGAATCTCTTTTTTATTGTAAGATCCACAAGCCTTACATACTCTATGAGGAACCATAAGCTCTCCACACTTGCTGCACTTTACCAGATTGGGAGCACTCATTTTCCAATTAGCCCTACGGCTGTCTCTTCTTGCTTTTGATGACTTGTTCTTTGGACATATAGACATAGTCACACCTCCTTAAAATTGTTGAAGATATCTCGGATTGCTGACATTCGGGGATCTAATACAGTGTTATCACAGTCACAGGAGCCCTCATTCAGATTGGTTCCGCAATGCATGCATATTCCCTTGCAATCATCACTGCATAAGAGCCTCATCGGTAAAGCGATAATTATCTCACCCTTAATCAATATGTCTACATCCAGATTGTATCCAATAATATAATTTGCTTCGTCCAAATCTTCTGCACGTTCTTCTTCGGTACGCTTAAAATCAATCTCCTTGCATAAATCTATATCCATGGAATATTCCAGCTTCTTTAAGCATCTGCTACAGAAGATAATTAGGGAGAGCTTTACGGACCCTTCAATCAGAAGCTCCTTATTACCAAGATTAGTAATAGTTAGGCTTACCGGATCCTTCCATGCAAATTCATAGGATTCGCCATCGAAGATGAATTTCTCCATCTCGATAGGAGCAAAGATCTGCTCCACTTTATCCTTTGTGTTCATTATTTCTGATAAAGATATAAGCATTTACTCTCTCCATATTTTCAATGTGTTAAATCTTAGGATTACGCACTATATTGTATTATAGCCATTGTGTATTTATTTGTCAATGAAAAATTATTTAAGAAGTGATACCGTCTCTCTGGCAATTGTCAATTCTTCATTGGTAGGAATTACAGCTACTTTTACCTTAGAATCAGGTGTTGATAGCATAACCTCCTCACCTCTAAGCTTGTTTGCTTCCTCATCGATAGTAATACCCATGAACTTCAGATATTGACACACATCATAACGTACCTTGGGATCATTTTCACCAACACCTGCCGTAAATGCTATAGCATCCACACCATTCATAGAGGCAATAAATCCGCCTATATATTTTACTACTCTATATACAAATACATCAAATGCTATTCTTGCCTTTTCGTTTCCTTCATCCATAGCTTTGTTGATGTCTCTAAAATCGCTGGAGACCTGGGACATACCTTGTATACCAGATTCCTTGTTCAGCAAATGCATAATCTCATCCAGATTTTTATTCTCCTTCTTAGCAATAAATTCAATAATGGAGGGATCTATATCACCGCTTCTGGTACCCATAACAAGACCGGATAGAGGTGTAAAGCCCATACTTGTATCAATTGATTTACCGTTCATGACGGCTGAGATACTTGCACCATTGCCAAGATGGCATACTATAATTTTGGAGTTATTTATGTCAAGTCCACAAAACTCTGCCATACGTTCTGATACATAGCTATGGCTTGTCCCATGAAATCCATATTTTCTAATCTTATATTTCTCATAATATTCCATAGGAAGAGCATATAGATAAGCCTTGTCAGGTATGGTCTGATGGAATGCGGTATCAAATACTGCCACCATGGGAACATCCTTCATCAGGCTCTTACATGCTCTGATACCAATCAGATTGGCGGGATTATGAAGAGGTGCAAGATCATTACATTCCTCAATCGCATCTATTACCTCATTTGTGATTATGGTAGAAGAAGCAAATTTCTCTCCACCATGTACCACTCTATGTCCTACGGCTTGGATTTCAGATAAATCTTCGATAACACCATGCTCCTTATCTGTTAAGGCAGCAATTACCATTGATACAGCAACTTCATGGTTATCCATCCTTGCGTCAATCACAGTCTTGTCACGTCCTGCGGGTGTATGCTTTAAGCATCCTATCTCTAATCCAATTCTTTCGCAAAGACCCACTGCTAATGCCTGCTTTGTATCAGAATCTATCAACTGATATTTTAAAGATGAACTACCGCAGTTAATAACTAATACTTTCATATCACTATCCTCCAATTTTTTTATCTGCTTGCTGATGCCTGTACAGCAGTAATCGCTACAACCCCTACTATATCATCTGCGCTACAGCCTCTGGACAAATCATTTACTGGTTTATCTAGTCCTTGAGTAATAGGTCCATAGGCTTCAGCCTTTGCTAGTCTTTGAGTTAACTTATAACCAATATTACCGGAATCAAGATCAGGAAATACTAATACATTGGCTTTACCTGCAACATCACTTCCGGGAGCTTTTGATGCACCTACAGAAGGTACTATAGCTGCATCTAATTGAAACTCGCCATCAAGTTTAATTTTAGGATATGCTTCTTTAGCAATCTTTGTTGCCTCAACAACCTTATCTACATCAGGATGGGATGCACTTCCCTTTGTGGAATGTGAAAGCATTCCAACCACTGCCTCTTTCTCAACCAGAAGCTCAAAGCTTTTAGCACTGCTTGCCGCAATCTCTGCCAATTCTTCTGATGAAGGATTTTGAACTAATCCGCTGTCTGCAAAAATAAAGGTACCATTTGCTCCATATTCGCAATTTGGTACTACCATTAAAAAGAAGGCTGAAACCATCTTTGTTCCGGGAGCCGTCTTAATTACCTGAAGAGCCGAGCGGAGTACATCAGCTGTAGAGTATACTGCTCCGGCTACCATACCGTCTGCATCCCCTGCCTTTACCATCGTAACACCAAAGTAAAGCGGCGCTGTCGTTAATAATTCTCTTGCCTTCTCAGGAGTCATACCCTTGTTCTTTCTAAGCTCATATAAGAGGTCCGTATATGCTTCAAGCTTGTCAGCGGTATTAGGGTCGATAATTGTTGCATTTGACAAGTCAAGCCCCTGAGCACCTTTAGCTATTTCATCCTGATTGCCTATCAGTACGATATTTGCAAGACCTTCTGAAAGAATTGTATGAGCGGCTTCCAGGGTTCTTCTATCTCCTGCCTCAGGTAATACTATGGTTTTCATGTTCTTTTTTGCTCTTAATTTAATGTCATCAATAAAGCTCATGATGTTTCTCCTTCCTTAACATCTGTTTTTCTATATAAATAAGTAGATATAGTAAGACTCACAACCTTGATTATAAAACAAATATTAGATGGATACAAGTAGTTTTACTAGAAAAAATAGCTGTTTATACACTAGAACTTGATTAGATAATGAGTATTGTATATAATTTAACAAATATATACGATAATAACCAATCTTAATTTTTCCACTTAGAATAATATACTTTTCAAACAACCTATAGTAAAATTACATAATAGAGCTAGATAAATCTAGCGTTGAAAGGATGGTATATAATGAAAGTCCTTGGTATCATAACAGAATATAATCCGTTCCATAACGGCCATAAACACCATATAAAAGAAGCCAAAAAAATAACAGGCGCAGATTATGTAATTGCTGTGATGAGCGGAGATTTTGTCCAACGGGGTACTCCGGCTATTATAAGCAAATATGATCGTAGTCTGATGGCTTTAAATAATGGTGTCGATTTGGTATTAGAACTCCCGATATGCTATGCGACAGGCAGTGCCCAGTATTTTGCTCTCGGTGCAGTCGCTTTGCTTAACGGCTTAGGTATCGTGGATTATATTTGCTTTGGGAGCGAGTCCGGAAATATCAAGGTTTTAGAGGAAGCAGCAAAGCTTTTTATTAATCCCACTGAAAGTTTTCAGAACTTATTATACTCTTATATAAGAGAAGGCTTCACATATCCCGCTGCTAGGGCAAAGGCTACCGAGCAGATGCTTGAATTGGACGGCAGTCCCATAAGTAGTGATTTACTTGAAGTTATATCCGAACCGAATAACATTTTGGGTATTGAATATATAAAGGCACTCTTACAACTAAATTCCTCTTTAAAACCATTTACGATCAAAAGGCATAAGGCTAATTATCACGATAAGCATATTAGTGTTAGTAATAATACTAATGAACAAGCAAATGAGGATTTAAGTGGTGTCATCAACTCCGCCACTGCTATCCGTGGCATCCTGGAGAATGCTAATGCTTCTTCATATCTTACCTCAGTAATTGCTAGTGTTCCCAAAAATGTTTTTGATTATTTTATCAATAATCATTGTATCACATATCCAGTCACTATAGAAGATTTTTCAGTTCTTATAAAGTACAAGCTTATGTCAGAAAGTAGCATACAGCTTTCTGAGTATCTTGACTTGTCTTCAGACATAGCAGACAGAATTAAGAATACTGATTTACAGAATCAAAGTATCACAGAATTATCTCAGACTATAAAGACAAAAAATATCACCTTAACCAGAGTTAACCGGGCACTTATTCATACTCTTTTGAATATAAAGAGGGATACATTTCGTGAATATTTAGATGATAGTATTATATATTATGCCAGAGTTTTAGGCATGAAAAAGGAAGCCTCCCATCTTATACGTAAGATTAAGAAATTCGAAAGGCTTCCTGTAATTACAAAGGTCTCTAGAGCAGACAAGCAGCTGGATACTCTGGGTATGAGGATGCTTAATCAGGATATCTTCGCCACCCATCTATACAACCAAAACCTATTTGATAAATATAAAACTGTAATACCAAATGAGTACAAGCATGGAATCTGCATGATATAAAGAATCTGTTGCAAAATATTATAAGGAGGTTACTTATTTTGCACCAGATCTTACAAACATCTTTACAGCATCAGTTCTTCCATTTGATCTAACAGTTCTTCAAATAATTTAAGGGCCTGATTTACGGGTTCCTTAGTGCTCATATCGACTCCGGCTTTCTTTAGCAGCTCTATTGGATAATCAGAGCTTCCTCCGCTTAAGAAGCGAATATAATCATCGACTGCAGGCTTGCCCTCCTGTAATATACGTCTCGATAAAGCAATTGCAGCAGAATAACCGGTTGCATACTGATATACATAAAAGGCTCTATAGAAATGAGGAATTCTTGCCCACTCCATATCTATTTCTGGATCAATAACGATATCATTTCCATAATAAAGAACGTTTAGGTCATGATAAATCTTGCATAGAGTATCAGCTGTCAAGCTCTGTCCTTCCTCTACCATCTTGTGTGTTATCATCTCAAACTCAGCGAACATAGTCTGTCTGTATAGAGTTCCCTTGAATTTGTCAAGGAAATGGTTAATTAGATATGCCTTCTGAAGCTTATCTTCGGTCTTTTTAAGCATATGGTTAATCAATATAGCTTCGTTACAGGTGGATGCCACCTCTGCTACGAAAATTTTATAGCCTGCATAAACATATGGCTGTACCTTATCTGAATAGTAGCTATGGATAGCATGCCCCATCTCATGGGCTAGGGTAAATACGTTATCTAGGGTATCATTATAATTTAATAGTACATAAGGATGCGTACCATAAGCACCCCAGGAATAAGCACCGCTTCTTTTGTTCTCATTTTCATATATATCAATCCAACGGTTACCAAATCCTTCCTGAAGAATCTCCTGGTATTCTTCCCCTAAAGGCTTAAGGCCTTCTGCCACTATCTTCTTGGCTTCATCAAATGGTACTTCCATCTTGACATCCTGTACAAGAGGTGTATACAAATCATACATATGAAGCTCGTTAACACCTAAGAGCTTCTTTCTTAATGATACATAGCGATGCATAAGGCCCATGTTATCATGAACTGCATTTATTAAATTGGTATATACGCTGACGGGAACATTACTGTCATTCAATGCTTTTTCAAGATTTGAGCCATATTTTCTCGCCTTAGTAAAGAATAATTCCTGCTTTACATTTGAACTGAAGGTTGCAGCGAGAGTATTCTTAAAGCTTTCATAGGTTTCATATACCCCTTTAAATGCTTCCTCCCTTACTCTGCGGTCACTACTCTCTAAAAGCTGTATGAACCTACCATGGGTAATCCTGACTGTATCCCCATTCTCATCCTTTATCTCTGGGAATTTCAGATCCGCATTGTCAAATTTAGAATATATATTGTCAGGTGAAGAAGCCATCTCGCCCGCATCGGCCAAAAGCTCCTCCATCTGAGCAGAAAGAATATGTGGTTTACGACGAAGTATATTCTTTAGATAAAAATCATAAACCCTAAGTTCCTCCTCCTCTGACTTAAAACGCTCTAAGGTTTCTTCAGGTATTGATAGAATTTCTGGAGTAGCAAAGGATAATGCCGATTCCAACTGTACTATAATTACACCGGATTTATCAGCCAAATCCTGATATACAGGATTGCCTGTGTCCTCATGATATTTTTGATTGGCATATACATATACCCGCTCCATAAGAACACCAAGCTCATCATAAAGTCTTAAAAAGCCCAATAATACTTGTGCTGATTCTGATAATCTGCCTCGATAATCAGTTGCTTTTGGCATCATCTCCTTAAGCTCATTATATTCCTTCTCCCACAATTCATCTGTAGCATAAAGATCTTCAATTGCCCATGTGAATTTTTTTTCAATCTCACTCCGTTTTGGTAATCTACCTTCTGACATAGACTGTCTCCTTTCAAATTTGTATTAATCTATTAAATCATTGAATAATCTTGTTCTCCTTTCAATAGATTATAGTAATCACACCAGGTAAATGGTAGAATTCTATGAAGCAAATAATTAAATATAAAAGTAAATTATTGAAAGGATTTGTATTATTCTTTTTTATCTTAATGTTTTTATTTCCCTATTCGTCCTATAAGGGTGCTAGCTCAGGACTAATGCTATGGTTTCTAAATGTTTTGCCTACACTACTGCCCTTTATCATAGTATCCAACCTGATGATCCGTATTAATATCGCGGGAAAAATCAGTAACATATTATATCCTGTGTTTGGAAGATTGTTTAGGGTTAGTCCTAACGGTTGCTATCCTATACTAATAGGATTTTTATCCGGCCTTCCCATGGGAGCTAAATCAACTGCAGATTTGGCTACCGAGGGCAAAATTGACCACAAGGAAGCACACTTTCTTCTTAGTATGTGTAATAATGCCAGTCCTATATTTATCATGAACTATATAGCTATTAATCAGCTGAAAATACCAAGAATGAGATTAGCGCTTTTTGTGATAATCTATGGTTCATCTATTCTAAGTGCTATTATCTACCGAAACTATCTAAATCATTATAATAAAAAAACACAAGCTTATTCTGATATAAATATAGCAACCGCTGGGGTTGAAAGTAAATACAAGTCTGTCAGATTTTCATTTGACATATTAGATAAATCCATCATGAATGGCTTTGAGGTAGTCACAAAAATCGGAGGCTATATTATTCTTTTTTCAATATTGGCACAAATAATAAATGAAATCGGTCCAAGCTTTAGCTTCTATAAAGCTATATTAATGGGCATCCTTGAAATTACAACCGGAATAGATCAAATATGTAAAATTCATATGGATAGCAATATAAAAATAGTCTTGGTTTCCTTCATAGCTTCTTTTGGAGGATTATCCGGGCTGGCACAAACCAAAAGTGTACTTGGAGAATCAAGACTATCCATAAAAACCTATATTTATGTTAAGATGCTAAGTGCTATCATAGCTATGTCGCTCTCATTTTTATATGTATTTTTATTTAGAACCTAAATTATTACTCTACATCCTGGGTAAAGGTGTTCTCATCAAAATTATAATCATCATCCTTATATCTCTCTTCAGGATTAGTACTTGCTGTGCTATTATTTGGGTATAATTGATCCATCAATTCCTGCTTATTATGCCTTATGATATCTAGGTTGTTTCCTAAAGCATTTATAAAGCCATCGTACTTGGATAGCGATGCCTCATAGACAGCTGATACAACCTTTTCTAATTCATTCAATATATCATTAGAATAAACCAATACGCCTGTCCTGATTTGATCTGCTTCTTCATTTGCTTCTCTGCGAAGCCTATCGGCTTCTTGGGAGGCTTGCATTATCATTTCATTAGCTTCATAATAAGCCTGCTGCATAATTTCATGCTCATTCAATAATTCCTTAGCTTTATCTCTTGTGTTTGCTAATATTTGTTCCGATTTATTCTCAGCATCAGCAATTATTGCATCCCTATTTGCGATTATTTTTTGATAGCGCTTGATTTCGTCCGGTGTTCTAAGCCTTAGCTCATCTAAAAGATCATATAGTTCATCCTTAGGTACGATAACCTTAGTGCTTGAAAGCGGCTGCATCCTACAACTTTCAACAAATTCATATATGTCCTCTATCAACTGCTCAATTCTGCTTGCTCCCATATTCAAACACTCCCTATCGCATTATATTTATCATATACAGACTGTACAATACATTCCGGCACAAACTGTTTGATATCTCCACCAAAACTTGCTATTTCTCTTACTGTACTTGAGCTCAGATATGAATATTCCAATCTTGTTGTAAAAAATATCGTATCAATTTCAGGCACCATTACATGATTTGTCTGAGCTAATTGTAGTTCATAATCAAAGTCAGTAATGGCTCGTAAGCCCCTGACAATAAAGGATGAATTCTGAGCCTTTGCAAAATCTACTAATAAGCCATTAAAGGCTTCTACTTTAATTTTTTTATCCAGATTATTCTCCTTAAGAACCCGATGTAAAAATTCAACACGTTCATCTACAGTAAATACAGTTTTTTTTGATATATTTGTAAGAACTCCGATTACTAAATGATCCACAAGCTTTGATGCTCTGATGATTATATCTAGATGTCCCAAAGTTATCGGATCAAAAGTTCCTGGATAGATTCCAATCTTCATAAATATCTCCATTCTATCAATATACTACTATGTCGTCTATTTTGTAAATACCTCCAAAAAGACATGCTTGTTTGATTTGTATTCCTTTTTCTTAAACTGCCTGAAATGTGTATCCTTTAAAAAGTCAAAGCTTGTCTGCTTCGAGGCTTCTACAATAATAATTGTATCGCAATATATTATGTTGGAATTTTGTAAGGCTAATAATATATCTTGCTCAAAGTTGCTGTTATAGGGCGGATCCATGAATACTACATCAAACACCTTACCCTTAATTTCTAAGGCTTTTATGGCTTCTATTACTCCCAAAGAATAAATCTCAGCATAAGAATCTAATTTGGTATATTTAAGATTTGATTTTATACATTCTAAAGCTGCTCTGTCATTTTCTACAAAGGCTGCGTATTTAGCCCCCCTTGACAAAGCTTCTATTCCTATTGCTCCACTTCCCGCAAAAAGATCTAGAAAATCAGCATCTGCCAAATACGGACTCAGAATATTAAAAAGTGTCTCTTTAATCTTATCGGTAGTTGGCCTGGTGTCAAAGCCTTGTGGCGTTTTAAGATTAAGCCTTCTGGCTTTACCAGCTATAACCCTCATTATCATTCCCCATTTCATGAAAAAACAATGGCTTATAATCATTTTATAATATTATGTATATTTGTCAACTTGTTTTCGGATTTGTTTTTTTTAAGCTATAAAGCGGCTACTTAGTAACCGCTTTATAAACAACTATATTAATTATAATAACCATAGTTTGCGAATTTACTGCCCGGACATTCTTCTTTCCTCATTCTGGATCATTTTCTTTACCATATGACCACCAACGGAACCATTCTGATATGAGGTTAAGTCTCCGTTATACCCATTTTTTAGAGGAACACCCAATTCGTTAGCTACTTCGAACTTAAACTTATCTAGCGCTTCTCTTGCCTGAGGTATTTCTGCTCTGTTTCTACTTGCCATATAAACTCCTCCATTTTCTTATCCTATATGACGAAAGGATAATCTGTGTTCTTGTTTATGTTACATATAAGAGTAACATCTGAAACATCCTTTTAAAATATTTATATATTTCATCGAATTATTTCTTAAGATGTTACGATGATAGTATATGCAATAAAAACATAAATACACTAGAATTTTATGGTTAAATGGCGAAAAATAGTATATTATTCAATTTTAAATAAAATTTGCTTATCTTTTATTTATTTTCATTATATCGATCTTTAAGGGCTACATATGGTTTTAAGGTAGCAACGCTCTTATAAGCGGGACGGATAATTTTACCCTGATTATTAAGTTCTTCCAAGCGATGTGCCATCCAGCCTGATATTCTCGCCACGGCAAATATGGGGGTATATAGTTCCTTAGGAAGTCCCAGCATATGGTATACAAAACCACTGTAGAAATCCACATTGGCACTGACTCCCTTGTAGATCTTCCTTTCTCTGGCGATAATTTCGGGGGCTAATCTCTCAACCATTTCATAAAGGGCAAACTCTTCCTGCATACCCTTTTCTTCAGATAAGCTTCTTACGTATTGCTTAAATACATTTGCTCTGGGGTCAGATATTGAATAAACCGCGTGTCCCATACCATATATCAAACCGGCATTATCGAAAGCCTTCTTATTCAATAAGGCAGCAAGATATTCTGACACCTCTTCTTCATTAGTCCAGTCCTTAACCTTATCTTTTAAATCATCGAACATCTGCATAACCTTAATATTGGCTCCACCATGTCTGGGTCCTTTCAAAGACCCCAAGGATGCCGCAATGGCAGAATATGTGTCCGTACCGGAGGACGTTACAACATGTGTAGTAAATGTAGAGTTATTACCGCCACCATGCTCAGCATGAAGTACCAACGCAATATCAAGTATCTTTGCCTCTAGTTTTGTATATTTCTTGTTGGAGCGAAGCATGTATAACAAATTCTCAGCTGTTGACAATCCGGCCTTTGGCGGATGGATTACCAAGCTCTTACCAAAACTATAATGACGATATGCCTTGTATCCATATACAGATAAAAGAGGAAATAAAGCAATAAGTTGAAGTCCCTGCCTGAGCACATTCTCTATGCTTATATTATCTGCCTGCTCATCATAAGAATATAGAGTAAGTACACTACGGGCAAGGGTGTTCATCATATCATTGCTGGGGGCCTTCATAATAATATCCCTTACAAAACTTGGAGGAAGCTCACGGTAGAATTCGAGCTGCTTTACAAAGTCGTCCAGCTGCTTTACATTTGGCATTTCGCCAAAGAGCAAAAGATATGTGACCTCTTCAAATCCATAACGATCATCCTTAATAAAGCCTGCAATAATCTCTTCTATGTCAATACCTCGATAGTAGAGCTTACCTTCACATGGTATGTATTCATTGTTAACTATGGTATAGGAATGTACATCACAGATCTCAGTAAGTCCTGTAAGCACACCTCTACCGCTAATATCACGCAAACCTCTTTTAACGTCATATTTTTGATATAAACCGGGATCAATGACACAGTTTTCTTTAATCATCTCTGCCAGATTATATATTTCCGGAGTTATCTCTGAATATTTGTTCATTTAGTAATCTCCTTTCACTTATTATAAGCAAATTAACAAAACAGGCAGATGTCATATAGGCAGCTGCCTGTGATATTTTTAATAAACATTCTATATTAGCGCGTTAATATAGTAGAATTATTACTTGTTCTCACATTAATACATTAATATAATAAACTTTTAACTAATAATTGTCAATAATAAATTAAAATAGCCTCTAAATAACTACAAAATTAAAATAGCCTCTAATTAACTTTGACAATATAGGTTCTATAATAGTATTCATCTGTATCGGGGTTCTCAAATACGATCTCACCCAGCCCTCTAATCAATTCATGATTTACCCACTCGTATTTTTCTTCCTCCAATTGACCAACATAAATATATGAAATCTCATACTTATCAATTAATTCCTTCACAAGGCTGATATCATCAGATGTATATATTGTCTCAATATCTGACCCTCTATCATTAAGCTGTGAGCTAACTGTATCATCAGTCGTATCCGGTCCCGATTTCCAAAGCTGTTCATGGGTATACCAGCCAAGCACTGTAGGTAGTCCCGTAATTACAGATACTCTTTGATAATCAGTATAGCTGTAACCATTGGCCTCAAGGACCACTGGTGTACCGGATACATTTTCTATAAGCCATTTTGTGGCAAGATAGTCATCCTTAAAGTCCTCTTTCATAAACAGTGTGGCATCTATTCCTTCATATCCTTTTTTGTCAAAGATATTGCCATACCAGCTCTTAACTGCATTTGTGGGGTATAGTAGGGTCAAGCAAAATGTAAATAGGGATATGCCGATAATTATCCTTCTGACTATTCCTTTTCCATAAGGTAAAAGTCTGATATAGATGTATCCAAAACATATACCAAACATAATAAATGCTTGATAGGTCAGCTTGAACATGGTGTTGGCTCTCTTATAATCTCCTGAATAAATATCCTTCACATAGACTATCTCAGGCAGAAGTACAAGACCCATAGCACACAGTCCAATAGTAATGACATACAGATCTGTGGCTGATAAGGAATCCATGTATGAGGCTAATAATCTTCCTACTCTCCTAAGTTTTGATTTTAGTTTTTTCTTTTTTCTTTTGGTCTTCATCTTAGCTACATAATCATTTATTGTTATTATTAAGAAGGCGGATACAGTAAATATGGGAAGTCCCCATAAAACCATGTACTGATAAAAGGGGGTGTGATTTTCAACCAAACGAGCAGATGCAGATATTTGATCGAATTGAAGTTTAAAGGGTAATGCAAAAAGCTGACTCAGTAAAAAAATAAATATTCCCTGAATACCTGTCAGTAGGTAAGCCTTCCTCTTAAATCCATATACAATCATATTGGAGAAAAGAATTATTGCTCCCGATACCACAAAATATATGGGGTAATCCCAAAAATTCGTAGTGTGGAATAATCCGATAAAGAAACCCAGCATTATAATCTGTGGATTAAAAACCTCCTCCTTAATTGTCTTGGTATCACGGTAACGGTCAGCCTGTCCATATAACCATGACAGTAGTATGGCAAGCACAGTCACCACAAACAAAATATTTACTACATGGGCATGAAGATCTCCTAATATAAATGAATAAGCCGGAAACTCATGAATCGTCTTATCATTAGTCTCAGGGCTATATCCGATGTAGCGGGTTGCATCAGGAAACCAATAAGAATAACTGCTCTTTACCTCGCTTGTGAGGTTCTTAAAAAAGGGAATAATTAATCCGTATATAGGATAATGCATATTACCTGCAATACATACACCCGATCCACCTATTAATCCTCCTATACCCGCCAAGACTCTTGACCTTTTAGCATCCTTCTCTCCATATCTGATTATCAGATTATATACTATGGAAAAGGGAAGCACAAAAGCAAATGCTCCTGTCATCATGAGCATAAGATTATATCCAAGTGACACATCTACAAAGGATAGTCTTGTCAGAAATGTTGCCACAAATTGACCGACATAATAATAATTAAGATGAGTTCCGCTAAACCAAAAATCTTGCGGAGGCATGTAATCACTTCTCATCATGGTGGTCATAAAGCCGTAGTCCATGAATTTTTCGGTTCCGTAAGCCTCAGGCTTAAATCCCCTTATATATGTGAAAATCAAAAAAATTATAAAGAACAGTAACTCTTCTGTTATAAAGATCCTTATATTTTCTTTTTTAAAATATGTTGATATGAACTTTTTCTCAGTATACTTTGTACTGCCACTAGACTTATAAAAGCGTTTAAAATAAAACATTATAAAGAGATTTAATATAAGCCCGATTCCTACTGTTATAATAGAGGAGACAGTGGTAAATCTCATAATTTTTATAGCCGAAAGCATCCACATCAGATATCCTGTAACAGCAATACCTATGGTTTTAGAGAACAGATATCCTTTGTCAGAAAGATTTGAGAACAGCAATCCGGATAGAGGCATAAATATAATACCTAGGATAAGAATTACTAACCACCATTGTAGAAACGGTAACATATCCTCTCCCAATAATAGTTTTTCCACTATTGGCTGATTCTTGGCCAACAATATAATATTCACTAGTGCACCCCCTCTTATATCGCTATTTATAGCATTATTTCTTCTCTTCTGTCAAAATGATGTAAATCATACCACTTTATTTCTAATCATCTTATCTTATATGTTTTCTTTTTTTAGCACGTGATTTATTTTTCTAAAATCACGAATCGCCTGCCTTCCGATTCGGAAAATTCTCTTCATATTAATCGAATTGACGCCTCCCTGCCTAGGTCTGAATGTTATGGGCCTGTAATGTACCTTAAGGCCCCTCCTAGCATATATAACAGATATCAGCACATTTGAAAGATTGTAGTCATCAGGTATAAGATGAAGCTGGTTACTTAAGACAGAGGCTTTCATTAATCTATAGGGTGTATTGGCATCCTTAATCCTTACATGAAAGCAGAGCCATAAAACATATTTTAAAGTCTTAGTTACAAATACTCGCGAAAAACCATCCTGTCTTCCCTTTCTTTGGCCAATACTCATGTCCCATTCCTCTCTGCTTTCCCAAAAAGGCCAAAATTCATCAGGAAGTGTCTGTCCATCGGAATCCGTCTGAAATACATAATCAGCATCTTGATCCACTGCATATTTATATCCATATAAAACAGTAGCCCCATGTCCTCCATTTGGCTTAGTAAGCGGAATGAAAGCTTCACGAGCTTTTGCCAATTCCTTCATAATATCGTAAGTAGAATCCTTACTTCCGTCATCAATAATAACCAACCTACTGCCATTACCGATTTTCTCTACAATCGGATACCAATCATTCACAACAGTTTCAATATTCTCTTCTTCGTTATATGCGGGAATAACAATATATAATTTATCCATCGCCCCTCCTTAATGATGCCAGATATCAACTCTCTTCGGTTCCAGGCACGGTTCTACTGCGGTGCCAGGCACCAACTCTCTTCGGTTCCAGGTACGGTTCTACTGCGGTGCCAGGCACCAGTCCAAAACACTTCTCAATTTGGTGCCTGGCACCTACAACCAAATACATCAAGTGCCCTTCTCACAACGGCATCCATATTGTAATATCTATATTCTGCAAGACGACCTAAGAAGACAACATTCTTTTCCTTCTTCATATCCTCTTCATATAAAGCAAACATCGCCTTACAATCCTTTGTCGGGAAAGGATAATATGGCTCACCATCTGAGCAGGGGAATTCCTTACAGATCGTGGTCTTTTTATGGTCCTGCCAGGTAAGCTTTTTAAATTCAGTGATTCTGGTATAGTCATAATCATTTGGATAATTTACCACGGGTGCCTCTTGGAATTCGTTCTTGTCTAAAGTCTCAAATTGAAATTGTATGCTTCTGTAAGATAATTTACCATGCTTATAATCATAGAATTCATCGGTTGGTCCTGTATAAAATAAGGTCTCGTAATGAAGCTGATCGATGATTTCTTTATAATTAGTATTTAACATGATTTTTATATTCTTGTTAGCAATCATATTCTCGCACATTCTTGTATAACCATGGCCAGGCATTCCCTGATATTTATCAGCAAAATACCTGGTATCTCTATTTAACCTTACCGGAATTCTTGATATAACAGAGGTGTCTAGCTCTCCCGGATCAAGGCCCCATTGTTTCTTAGTATAGGTCTCGAATATCTTTTCATAAATATCCTTGCCAACCTTGCTTAAGGCTACATCCCTACTGGTCTTAACCTCATCGATTTGTTCAGCCCTCTCCTGGAGAAACTTTTCTACCTGAGAGCAGTCTAGATTAAGATTATATAGCTTATTGATGGTTTCAACAGTTATCGGCATTGGAACAAGATTACCATCTACATACGTCAGTACTCTGTGCCAAAAATCATTCCATTTTGTAAAATTTGACAAATAAAGATATACCTCTCTGTCATTTGTGTGGAAGATATGAGGGCCATAATTATGAATTAGAATTCCATCTTCGTTATATGAATCATATACATTACCACCAATATGACCTCTCTTCTCAATAATCAATACCTTTTCATTCAATACATTGGCAATTCTTTCTGCTAGAGTTAGGCCTGCAAGTCCTGCACCTACTATTACATATTTGAATTTCATAGCTCTATCCCCTTTCCAATCTTCTTATATTCACAAGAGCAGACTAATACAATTGAATTAACTCTTCAAGCATAAATCTTATCAGCTTATTGTTTTATTCTCTTACTTGTATCAAATATAGAAATATTCCACTCTTCATAACCTGTCTCATATACACATTCATAGGTCTCACGAATATTATCCTCATTTAAATGATATTCCATGCTTGTGCGATTGCCATAGTCAATAATTATAAAGCTAATATTATTATCTTTTACTAGTTTGTCCAGTTCGGTGGGTGAAGCTGCTTCATACATTAAGCGAACCATCTTATCCCGATAATTCGTATCATAACCTGCGGACCATGCATAGTATTGATGACCTTGATAGAGCATCGCTCCACCAAAGACCACCTGATTGATTCCATAGGAATCCGTAAGGAAAACATCCTTCGAATCGCTGTGTTCTCTGATAAAGTCCGTAAGCGGATCATCCATATCTAGAATAATCTTACCTTCTCTAGAATTCTTTCTAAGTACAGTGGTAAAATCATATATGCCGGTTGAAGTCATCATGAGAATTAATATTATCCCGGCTATTTTCATAATCAACTCTTTATTGTCAATCATCCTTGTAATTAGGGAAGCAGCTAGAATCCCTAGTAAAATACAGCTCATCATAATATATTTATGATTAACAGTGACATCCACAGTTAGAGAAATTGTAAAAGCAAAGACCAAAGGAGCTATAAAAGCCAGTATTAAGTAACGCTCTATTAGCTTTCCAAATATAAAGGCTATAACAATTACCGGTATCAGAATACCAAGAAGCTGATCTAAGTAAGATGCTAGTCCAAAGATAGTTTTATTCTCAGCAATAAATCCGAATAAAACTTCAGGCGAAACCGCTGACCCCTCTATAAAATAACCTGTCTGCAGCATTGAGAGGAAAACCGTTATAACCGTTGTGATAAGAAACTCTAATCTCCTTTTGGCGAACACAGCTATTACAAATAATACCAGAAGACATCCTATAACAGCTGCTCCATGAAAAAATGAAAGGCTGCCAAGTAATATTCCTAAGGCTATAGAATGGCGTATACATTTAATCTCCCACCCTTCTTTATTAAAGAAAATCAACCCTAGCTTTATCCATTTACTACTCGCTATGCCCTTTTTGTATTTATTTTTTTTGATAACATTACTGGCTTTATTGCTTAATCGTAGTGCTTCAAACATCTCATAAAGATGGGGAAGGAACATTATAATTACAAAAAACATAGTTGCTAGTCCAAAGGCAAGGTGTCTTTGATTACAATATACATTCAGATTCCATAAACCCCAGTCCTCATGCGGTGTATCTCCGATAAAGTTTGTGTTATCCCATAAAGTCTTAATAATGCTATTACCCTTGGGTATCCTCGAAAGGTATATAAATAGTGCTTTCCCGCTTCTAAAAGCAAAGAATAATAAAGCAAGCACTCCTGATAATACTCTTCCTGTAATCTTTAGAGTAAGAACATACAAAAGCATAAAAGCACTGATAAAGCTTAGTATGCTTGGAATATTAAAGGCATAATCAATTCGCATTCCTAGAAATTCCAGATTTCCGACAAGGAACTGGAACATAAAATGATATTTAATGTCCTCTCCTGCAAAATGCGAATATGAGCTAGGAAAATTATTGCCATAGGAAAAGGATCTAATCATACCTATATGTGGCGAAAAATCAGAAAATACCGATACTCCTATATTAAGCTGTCCATCTCTAACATAAAAGGTTGACCACATAAGTATAGATGCCAAAAGTGCTACAAATGCAAATATTATCATTTCCCGCACCCTAGTCTTGCTATCCATATCTAAGATAGAACGACTTTGCTCTTTATTCTTAATAATCTTTTTATAATAAGTATATAGAAAGAAGGAAAAAGCTAAAGGTAATATAATTCCATTTGCAAGCACAAGTGGTGACTCCAAATTCGAAGAGACTAAGGCTATCAGATAGACCGACCAGGTCATAGTAAGTAGGCCGATAATGAACCACACAGGCACAAGTAAAAGATATGGACTTAATTTTATGGCTTTATTATCATATGTCGTCAAGGTTATCTTATCCAGTCTGGGGAAGCAAAAACTACAAATAGCCCATCCCACAGAAAAGCAAAGGAGCAGATATATTATGGCTAGCAACTATCATCACCACCTCTGATATAGTCAGAAATAAGATATCTTGGTCTTGACTTCACTTCTTTATATATCTTTGTAAGATAAATGCCTATTATACCAAGACTGGTCATAATCGCACTACCTATTATTAATTGAAGTAGAATCACAGTTGTAAAACCATCACTGGCTCTACCGGATAATTTCATAAATAAAGTCTGTAGCCCCATCAAAAGAGCTCCAAAAAACATTATAATGCCAAGTAAGGTAATACAATGAAGGGGTACAGATGTATAGGATGTAATCGCATTTGCTGCAAGTCTTATCAGACGAAATAAGGACCATTTTGTCCTGCCGTTAACCCTTTCGGCCACATCAAATTCAATTTCCTTTCGTTCAAATCCCAGCCAGGCTGACATTCCTCTAAAGAATAAAGCACGCTCGGGCAGCTCCTTCCAAGCTTCTACAACCTTTCGATCCATCAGCTTAAAATCGGAAGCTTGTCCCAGATTAATGTCAGAAGATTTATAAATCAGATAGTAGAAGAACTTAGCACATACCCTGTATATAACATTCTCTTTTCCACGAGAGCGCTTAATGCCTTCCACAACATCATAGCCTTCTTTAAGCCAAGCATTAACCATATCAGGAATAATCTCAGGAGGATGCTGAAGATCCGAGTCCATCACCAATATCATATTTCCGCTTGCATATTCTAGACCGGCACAAAGTGCTGATTCCTTACCAAAATTCCTGCTAAGACGAAGAATTGATACTCTGTCATTATCTTTTGCAAGACTTTTTAACTCACTCCAAGTATTATCAGTTGAGCCATCATCAACTAGGATAAATTCATATATGATATTGTTTTCTAACAATACCCCTTCAATGACCTTTATCGTGCTTTTGATATGGCTTCCTTCTTGATATACAGGAATAACTAAAGATAATAGGGAGTTCTCTGTTCTATCTGTTGGTTTATCGACTGTTATCATCGTATACCTCTTCCTTGCTTTC
>SHOH01000001.1:47764-49888 GCA_004294845.1 Anaerolineaceae bacterium | reverse complement strand
TGTTCTATCTGTTGGTTTATCGACTGTTATCATCGTATACCTCTTCCTTGCTTTCAGCAAAGCTGAACCGATTTATAATGTTCCGCTACTCTGATTAAGAATCTTATCTTCCAGATGAGGATTTTCCATGAAGATCTTCTCTGCTTCATCATCATCTAAGCTCTTAGCAGCCTGAGCAGCTAGCTTTAGGATAGATGCGTCCGTATATATGTTACCTATCTTAAATTCCAAATCCCCGCTTTGCCTGATGCCAAATAAATCTCCCGGCCCCCTAAGCTTTAGATCCTCCTCGGCTATATAAAAGCCGTCATTAGATTTATTAAGTATCTCTAACCTATCCTTAGCTTCCTTACTCCTAGTTCCACATACAAATATACAATAGGATTGATGTTCACCTCGACCTACTCTTCCTCTTAACTGATGAAGCTGTGCAAGACCGAATCGCTCAGCGTTTTCCACCATCATAACGGTAGCATTTTGCACATTTACACCAACCTCCACAACTGTGGTAGATACAAGGACATGAATTTCTCCTTCTGCAAATCTTTCCATGATATTATTCTTTTCCTTAGGCCTCATCTTACCGTGAAGATACTCTATAGATATATGAGAGGGCATGGCTTCCTTAATCTGTTGGGTATAATCTATTACATTCTCCGCCTCTATCATTTCACTCTCTTCCACCATAG
The DNA here is from genome assembly GCA_004294845.1 of Anaerolineaceae bacterium. Taxonomy (GTDB): domain Bacteria; phylum Bacillota; class Clostridia; order Lachnospirales; family Lachnospiraceae; genus Mobilitalea. Next base: position 49,199 of record SHOH01000001.1, on the reverse strand, counting down.
GGCATATTACATAAGCCTGTCTACCCAGTGCTACTTGATTTTCAATAAACCTGTAGGCGGTTGGTCTGTAATTGGTATTTACCACACAATTCTTTATTGGAAGCCTTCTAGCCGGAAGCTCATCCACTATGGATATATCAAGATCGCCGTATAATATAATTGCTAAGGTTCTAGGAATTGGGGTCGCACTCATAACCAGTACATGAGGTTTTTTCCCCTTGGTCATCAACTCTTCCCTTTGCTTTACTCCGAAACGATGTTGTTCATCGGTTATTACTAGGGCAAGGTTATCATATTCCACCTTCTCCTGTATCAAAGCATGTGTTCCAACAATTATATCAGCCTTGTGCTCACGAATTCTTTCATAGGCTTCATTTTTCTCCTTGGCTGTCATGGATCCAACAAGCAAGCATACCGATAGATCAAGTTCAGAAAGCATGCTACAAAATGATTTATAATGTTGCTTAGCAAGGACCTCCGTTGGTACCATAATACTTGCTTGATATCCGTTTTTTACCGCCATTAAAAGTGCCAGCACTGCAAGTATCGTCTTACCCGAGCCTACATCCCCCTGTATAAGACGATTCATAGCTAGCTCAGATGTCATATCTCTTTTTATTTCTCCCCATACTAATTGCTGGGCTTTTGTTAAGCTATAGGGCAGGTTATCTATAAGATCATCACATTCCTTTATTTCCTTCATGGGATATTCTGTAGGGCTTAAAGTTTTACTGTCTCTCATCCTTCTTAGAGCAAGAGAATAAAGGAAGAATTCATCAAAGGCCAGACGCTCTCTTGCCTTTTTCATAGTGTTTCTATCCTTGGGAAAATGAATTTCCTTCAAGGCTTTTGTTCTATCCATCAAGGAATATTCCCTACAAATTCTTCTAGGAATATAATCCTTGGCAAATTTGAGATTGTTATGCACTTCATGCATAGATTTTATAATTAATTTATTGCTTATTCCCTCAGTCAGAGGATATATAGGCTGCAGAACCTTTAATAATTTATAATAGTCTTCCTTATTAAAAAAAATCTGGGGCTGCTCCATAACAAGCACACCGTTTTTAAATCCTACCTTACCTCTAAACAAATAACGGGTTCCCATACTTAGCCTATTCATTAAAAAAGGCATATTGAACCAAGTTAACAGCAAAGTACCGGAGCTATCTCTCACCTGTACGTTAAGAATTTGCAAATGACGCACTCGCTTAAGTCTAGGTGTAATACCCAAATAAGCCTCGATAGTGGCCACACTGCCCTCGCTAACCTGGGCAATGGGCATGGGCATGCCAAACTCCTCATAATCCCTGGGGTAGTGCTCCAATAGATCCTGTACTGTCTCTATGCCGATTTTACGGAAGGTCTTCTGAGTCTTTTCACCTATTCCCTTTATTTTAATTATGCTATCATTATAATCCAATCTATTCACTCC
>SHOH01000001.1:41752-47664 GCA_004294845.1 Anaerolineaceae bacterium | reverse complement strand
GCTCTAATAAAGGATTTACTTACAAAAATTGATTACATCATTTTTAAGACCTTCAAAGTCAAGATAATCCTCTATGAATTGCTTTCGCAATAGTTTTAACGGAATAAATTCGTTATATTTTCCTTCTATCTGCACCTTATCCGGTAAGGGTAAGTCGTATAAATCAAGGTCAGAATGAATAATATCTCTAATAATACTCTCCAGCTCAACTTTTGTCCCATCAAAAATCACCTCAAGATATACACAGCTTGGCCAAGGCAATTTGCTTTTAATTCTTCTGTGTCTTAAGGCATAATTTAAAGTCGTCAGTTGACGTGTCCCTATCCAAGGAAAGACCGCGTATTTTTTATCTGACAACGGAGTCACAAGATTCTCTAATATTCCACTGTTACGGGTAATGTATTGGATTTCGATTAACCGCTCCTTACAGCGTTCACTTAGATATGGATATGGTTCATCCGATAGCAAAACGCTACGGATTTTTCGTACAAGTACTGTATGAAGTTCGTTAACGAAATCAACGTCCCAGTCCACCACCGATATACCGGGTACTCTTTTTACAAATATGACCTTTGATTTTACGTTCACATCCACTGTTTCCCATGTAAGTCCAGCCAGTGCGAAACGGACACCAACCGGGTAGATCTTATCGACAGTACCGATAGTACGGTTTTCATCCTTTACAAGCAGATATTCAGGGGCAATAAAAACAGATAAAAATTTATGGCTATTAACAATCTTTTCGCCTTCTCTTCCAATGATTAACCCACCATGCTCTGTCCTTTGAAGCTGTTCAATATGAATTAAATAAGATAATAATTGCTTGTAATCATCCTGTGGAATGCTTTTAAAACAGCCTAAGGAGAGCATATCCTGCGCCAGAGCTGCAGGGGACATTTCTCCGTTGCTTTTCAAGTTACTCATAGTCTGGTGATAAAGAAGGTTATATGCATGGTATTGCGGAGGGATTGGCTCTATCCAGTGTTCTTTGATATAAAGCTCAATAATGGCGATAGTACGAATGAAATCCCAGTTAATAGGACCCAATGTGTCCGCTGAACTAATCTGAATACTCTCTACAAAAGTAAATAAAAGCTGAGGAATCTGACCTCGTCTACCGCAGCGTCCTAATCTTTGAGCAAAGCTGGATACATTATATGGAGTGCCAATCTGCACAGCCTGATCCAGGGATCCGATATCTATGCCTAACTCCAATGTCACAGTAGCTCCGGTTACGATCTTTTCATCTGCGGATTTCATTTCATCTTCTGTATTTTCCCTAATTAATGCAGATACATTACCATGATGGACTCTATAGACATCGGGAGCTTTATTTTTTAGTGCTATCTCCTTCAGATTCGCTATGATAAATTCAGTCTCTTCACGACTGTTGGTGAAGATAATAGTCTTTTTATCAAGAGTACGTCTAAAGAGATATTCATAATGCTCACGGTCACCGATATCTCCACCTGTGCTGATGGTATTATCTCCCGAGCCATTGTTCTTGGTGTCACGCTTATCAGCATAATTTACGAATCGTTCAATATGCAGCCCTATACGCTTTTTGCCTTCGTCTGTTATAGGCGCGGTACACTCGCGTCCTGTTCCTGTGTTCAGCCAATTCTGGGCAAGAGAAACATCACCCAAAGTAGCCGAAAGACCTATCCTCCGTGGATTTACGCCCGTTAGCTTTTTTAAGCGCTCAAGCACGCACAAAAGCTGGATACCTCGAACATCACGCATGAAATAATGAACCTCATCAATGATGATAAAGCGCAAGTCCGAAAACATATTTAGACAAGCGCCTCGTTTATTTGTAATAAGGCTTTCAAGTGATTCAGGAGTAATCTGTATAATTCCACTCGGATCTTTAATCAGCTTGTTCTTCCTTGTTATCGATGCATCCCCATGCCATTTTGTTACTGGGATATGAGAATCTATAAGCAGCTGCTCCAGCCGCTTGAATTGGTCATTAATCAAAGCCTTCAAGGGTGAGATATACATGACTCCAATCGAATTTGAAGGCTTATTATATAACTCTGTCAATACCGGCAAAAAAGCAGCCTCGGTCTTCCCGGAAGCCGTGCCCGAGGATAACAGTAGATTATCACCGCTGTCGAAGATTACTTCACAGGCAGCCACCTGATTACCACGCAGTTCTTCCCATTTACTTTGATATATAAAATCTTGTATAAAGGGGGCCAGTCTACTAAATACATCCATACTTTTCCTCTTTTCTGCGCATGCTTTAATGGCTCGCTTGCGAGACTATGCGCATCCAAATTTGTGCATCTGGTAAAGAAAGCGTTTTTCTTTCAACTTTATACCTCAAATTCTAAAAATTCACTGTGTATCTCTTCATCCGAAAGACCGCCTTTAGCCATTTCAAAGCTATTATTGCCAAGTATCTCAGCTACGCTCATTTGCGGATTTTGATGTAGGATATTAATAAGTTCAATAAAATCTCGTATTATTTCACGGGGAGTGATATGGGTCTGGGCACCTACCCGGTTATACTCTACTGTAAGAAAGTATATTAACTCGTCATGTCCCAGCATAGTTGCGTAATTGTATAGCTGAGCATGGATATCCCGCAGTTTTTCAACCAGGATATACATCTCCTCCTGTGAAAGCATCTGCAGTCGTATAATGGGAGCAGAAAGGTCTCTGAACTTATCGGTGGCGAAATGGCCTTCCGCCAAACGAGACCGCAGAGCTTCGTAGCTGAATATACCTTTATATTTATCCTCAATGCACTGAGGGGTTCCTGCCATCAAGAAGCCAATGTGCTTTGCTTTACCTTGAAGAACATCATTGTACATGGTGAGAATCTTTTCGTAGTTATTTGCTCTGGTGATTGAATTGGGAATCTTAAAGATATTAACCAGTTCATCAATGACAACCAATAATCCTTTATATCCTGCACCCACCATGAAGGCTGCAAATACCTTGAGAAAGTCGTACCAGGTCTCGTCGTTTACTATAAAATTAATATCCAGGTCAGCCTTTGCCTCCCTCCTTGAGGGATATTCGCCGCGAAACCACCTAAGTACATTTGATTTTCTTTCTGAGTCGTCCTCCCTGTATGCTCTCCAATAAGTAACAACGGCTTTAGCAAACTCAAAGCCATTGACCATACCCTCTAAGGACCCGGCAACAGCATAGATCTGTTTTTCTACCAGCTTATCAAATTCATCGCCTGTGGCATCAGAGCTTAATTTGACTGATGCCTGGATACCCGATATCCACTTCTCGAGAATTAAAGGCAAGGCACCACCATCGGGTTTTGACTTAGTTGATAGATTCTGTATCAATTCCTTATATGTGCCCAGCCCCTGTCCTTTGGTTCCTGCAAAACGGCGTTCAGGTGATAAGTCGGCATCCACCACAACGAAACCTTTGGCTGTGGCATAATTGCGTATGGTTTGAAGCAGAAAGCTCTTCCCGCTACCGTATTTGCCCACTATGAAGCGGAAGGATGCGCTTCCCTGCTCAATCATATCTATATCATGGAGGATGGTTGCAATCTCCTGAGCTCGTCCCACTGTAATATACTCTAGTCCCACACGGGGCACCACACCACCTTTTAAGGCATTAATTAATATATTTGCTATTCTGGTTGGTACTTTATTAGTCATCTTATTCCACCATTTCCTTTACTTGTTCTTGGTAATCCTCGTATATCGCCAGTTCATCATCTAGGATATTATCCCCTATATAATCCATGGCTTTTTCGTTAATCCCGTCCGCAAGAACTTCTAGCATGATTTTTTTGTTGTCTGCAAATAGTTTAATAGAAATATTATTATCGTTATTACCCTGCAAAATTATAGCAAGTGCTTGTAATTCGTTATCGCTCAAAGCATCTTTTAAACTCTCCCAACTATCAGATTCTGATGTAAACTCTCTATCAGACATAACAGTATAAAAAGTCTTTGTATCAGATGATTCTGTATCAGACAATACTATATTATAAGCTTCTATATCATAGGTTTCTGTATCCACTAATGGTAGTTCTACCTGAAGCTGAGTAGAATAGAATGCCTCCTTTTGTTCCTCAACAATTAAGGCCTCCTGAGTGGTTAGCGCCTCCTGCCTGATGCGGGCCAGTGAGGCATGGTTCACTTCTACAACAGTCTTGGTTGCTTCCCTGTAGAATTCTATAGTTGCAGCATTAACGATATGCTCAATATCTAATCCTGCCTTTTCTAGCTTGGTAAGCATTTCCTGACCCAACATATTAATATTTGCGGTAATTTTAAATTTATATTTCGTGACCTTCCTTAAAACGGACTCCATCTGTTTCATCACATAAGCGATAAACTGTCTGCCATTATCTGAGCTTATGATTGTGCTGAATTTCCATACATTATTAGTGCATATATAGATTTCATTTTCTGAAACTACGACCTTCTTGTCAGCTTGCTTTAACCAATTGTAGAAGAGCGCGTCCTTGAAAGGACTCCAGTCAACTATCTTTTTTGTCGGATGAAACAAGGTGTCCTGCAATTGAATACCTACAGTCTCAAATTCTTGCCGGATTTTCTCTATAACAAAGAAAAAGCTGTCGGATATCAGCTTACTAGTGTCATCTGTAAAAAAAGCTGATTTTTTAATATCATATTTAGATATAGCGCAATATAAATCAAAGCTGTCTTCTTTATCCATAATATTAGGATAATGCTTGCTTAGATTATGCTCTTTTACGAACTCTTTAAATGAACGAGGCAGATTATAATAGATATGATAATCCTTAAGCCACCTTATAACATATTTATCAATTGAAGAATCATGTGATCTATAGGAGATCCAAAAGGACATTAACTTATCTAGCCCTTCCTGTGGGCTGTCTACCCCTATATTGTTAAGTAATTCGTAGATATAAAGAAAGACATAGGAAAGGGATGTATTACCTACAAGACCCTCTCGTACATTAGTCCTCCAGGTAAAATATGTCCTAAGTTGTTCATAACCCATCATCTGATAATATGGAAAATAGGAGGAAAAAGGAACTTGCTCAGGATAGTTGTCCTCAAAGCCTTTCATAAACACAGCCTGTTTATAAAATATCCTTGCATTTCCCCCCTGCACTCTCTTATCAAAGAATCTCGAATAAGTCGAATAAGGTAAGGGATATTGCCTTGATATGTCTCTCATTCTGTAAAAGATTTCACGTATTTCATCCTTTTTAGATGCCTCAATTTTTTGAGATTTTAAGACAAATTTACCGGCACCCTTAATAGGGCTGTTGTCATATTCAATTTCATAAAATAAATCATCCAGTGAAATCTGTATGTTCATTTTATTTTTTTGCAGATTTTTAGTGGCCCCGCTTTCCTCTTCTTGACGCCTGCCGGGAATTTTATAAGCTTCATATTTTTTATTAGTGATATTCTTATCCATAAAATCCACTCTGTGCCAACACCCCATGCATAGTTGATATAAACAGTATAACATATTTTGGTGATAATTCAATAATAAAATCGAACAAACGTTTTATAAGGTTTTTATATTTGGAACATTTCTTATTATATAAAAAACTGCTACTAATGCGTCAGCTCCAAAATATTTAGGATATGCATAGTTAGCAGTTTCTTTTATATAAGTATATATAGTTATTACTATGTGAACCTCTCATGACTGAAGTCACGAGAATGCATGGCAACTATTTCACTTCAACATGTTTTTTTATCTTACGCAATTCATCTTCTATATAATTTACACGAATCAACAACATTTCTTTTTCACTATCACTTTTTAACGCAGCATCAAGTTTCCTATTTAAATCAAGGTGGCCTTCAGCTATTATTTGAATATTCTTATTTATCACATTTTCAATAGTTAATTGGGTATCAATTGTTTTTTTATCTAGCTCGTCAAGTCTATTTTCAATAATCAATTGGGTATCAGTT
>SHOH01000001.1:11463-41652 GCA_004294845.1 Anaerolineaceae bacterium | reverse complement strand
TGTTTTTTTATCTAGCTCGTCAAGTCTATTTTCAATAATCAATTGGGTATCAGTTGTTTTTTTATCTAGCTCGTCAAGTCTATTTTCAATAATCAATTGGGTATCAGTTATTTTTTTATCTAATTCGTCAAGTCTATCTAGAATTATTTTTGCTTCTTCTGTCATGAGTTTACACCTCCCGTAAATTATTTGTTGCCTCTATTATTTATCAATATTATACCATGCCCAAAAAATTCTGTAAATTAATACAGTGGTAAAAGTGATAAATCTGTTCATATCGCCTAATTATATTAGGCTAATACGTCAACTTTGACAAATTAAAATAATATAAAAAAGGTATTGACAAATGAATTGTATCAGTGTATTGTTGTATTAATCAATTAATACACTAAGACAGTAATACAAGAATATGAAAGGAGCTGTAGATATGCAATGGGAACTAAACACTGATAAACCCGTTTACTTACAGCTTGTCGAGCAAATTCAAGCAGGAATCATATCGGGAAGCTACAAGCCCGGTGATAAGCTTCCTTCTGTCAGAGATTTAGCTACTCAAGCTACAGTAAATCCAAACACAATGCAAAGAGCAATGACTGAATTGGAACGGGACGGATTAGTTTATACCAATCGCACAACAGGTAGGTTTATAACTTCCGATGAAGAATTAATTAAGCAGCTTAAGAAACGATACATTACAGGAATCGTTCAAGACTTTTTAGACAAGATGAAACTACTGGGATTAGAACTTGATGAGATTATATCTTATGTAGATAAAGTTTCAGAGAATAATATAAAATAGCGTAATACGCAGATAGGAGTAAGATATGAGTGTAATATTAGAATGTAGATCACTTACTAAAAAATTCGGAACAACCACAGCCCTCTCGGATCTAAATCTCACCTTGGAAAGGGGAAGAATAATCGGACTTTTAGGTCCTAACGGTAGCGGTAAAACCACATTAATTAAAATTATAAATGGATTATTAGTTCCAGACACAGGCAGTATACACATAGCTGGTATGGAACCCGGTGTTGAAAGCAAAAAAATAATTTCCTTCCTTCCGGAAAGAACTTATCTTCCTGATTGGATGAAGATCACGGAAACCATTGCATTTTTCAAAGATTTTTATGAGGATTTTGAAGAAAAAAGAGCCTATGATATGCTTCATCGGCTAAACCTTGATCCAAATAAACGCTTAAAGGCTCTTTCTAAGGGTACTAAGGAGAAGGTTCAGCTTATACTTGTTATGAGCCGTAGAGCCGATCTGTATTGCTTGGATGAGCCAATCGGAGGAGTAGATCCTGCTGCCAGGGATTATATCCTTAATACCATCATAACCAATTATGATGAGAATGCAACTGTCATCCTTTCAACTCATCTTATTTCTGACATCGAAAATGTACTGGATGAGGTAATATTTATAAAGGAAGGACGCTTAATCCTTCATGCACCGGTGGACGAAATTCGAGAAAAAGAGGGCAAATCAATAGATTCATTATTTAGGGAGGTGTTCAAATGTTAGGAAAATTAATTAAACATGAGATAAATGCAACTGGTAGAATATTTTTACCTTTATACCTTATCATAATACTTCTGTCACTAGTTAATCGTGTGTTAACCAATGTCGATATCTTTAACGGACCTCTAAATACAATTAGAGTATTTATGATCGCAGCATATGCCTTGTCAATCATAGCAACACTTGTTGTTACCTTTGTAATTATGATCCTCAGGTTTTATAAGAATCTTATGTCAGACGAAGGATATCTTATGTTCACATTACCGGTAAAGTCCTCTCAGTTGATTAACGCCAAACTTGTCGTTTCAACTTTATGGAACATTATTAGTATTATCATAGTTGGTGCTTCTTTACTGATGATATTTGGAACCTCTAATAATCTTCAAATGCTTCGTGAATTTATTGACTTTGGCTTAATGTCACTTAAGGCTAACTTTGGCAACAAATATGTCCTATTGATAGTAGAGTTTATATTTATGATGCTTGTAAGTCTGATACAGCAGATCATGCTTATATATGTATCTATTGCAGTCGGACATTTATTCAATGGACATAAGGTTTTAGGCTCTTTTGCATCCTATATTGGAATCAGTACTATTATGCAGTTAATAATAACACTTGTGCTTGTGGTTTGGGCTTTTATGGCGGGTTCATCCTTTGAGGAATTAGAAGCTATTCCTCAGCTGGTATTCCCCTTCAGTATTATTATTGCTTCTGTATTTAATGTACTCTTCTACCTTGTGACTAATTATATCTTCAAGAGGAAGTTAAATCTTGAATAAGGGCTGATGTAGTTATTATTTGATATTCAAGTACATGAATGCGATATGATCTTTCTAAAGAAAATTGAGTTATTTCCATATTTACTTTAGAGGGATCATATCAAGACATGCTTCACACCTATCACACGGAATAAATATAGTCGTGGTTAACAATCAAATCCATCTATTTTCAACAAGATGCTTTAATAACATGTTAAGAGCTACCACCTCATGTTTTTCTATTTCATTATATTGCATAGCCATTTTTTTTAATATATTTTTATTACGAGTTATATCATATTTCAATTTTAGATTAATGCACATTTTTGCTTGTTTTTCTATTTGATTATATATTTCTATTACTTGATTATTAATATAAACCCTACTATCTTGCATATATTTTAATCTAAGAAGCATAATGTTTTTATGTTCCCACATTAAAAAAATAGCTTGATTAGCTCCTTGACTAAAATATCCAAATTGCTCAGCATAGTTTATGTGGTACATTAGAGTGTTATAGCACGTAATACCAAAACTTCTTTTCCTTATTTCATCTTCTGTCCACATAGCGTGATTTAAATACCACCTACTGGTTGGTCTTGAATGTAAGTAGTCGTCGATTGATTCTTTAATCCTATACAATTCAAAACATGCACGTTTTTCGCTGATATATGATAATAACTCAATACAACCCCTAAATCCTTGAAACCAATAATGTTCTTCAATAATATTATTATATGCATTCTCTAATTCTGAAAATTCACATAAGCTGTCTCCATATTTCCCATTAAAAAAGTTATCGGAAATATTAAATATTTTATTTTTTATATTATAACCATATACAAAAATATCATGAGGAATATCTTCACTGCAATTATAAGTATACACATATTTCATGTTAACTGGCAGGATAATATAGTATCCCTTATCTATTGATTTAATGATAAAGTTTGTTAGTGTTTCATACTTATCAAAAATAATATTACTTTTAATCCGTTGACATTCAAGTATAGGACAATTTCTATAATTAAAATCATAGTAATCCAAATACGCATCATTATAACTTGTTAATTGAATAAAACAATTCATTAGCCAATCATATGTATGTTCATAATTCAATAAGACAGATAAAGGATTTGCATCTTTGGGGTATGTTTTAACAAATGGTTCTTTTTTTGGTAACAAAGTGTATTCCATATTCTCCCTTGTATGATTGTCTCTTAAGCCATAATCATACATTCCTTTCATTATAAATTCGCTGGAATTTAATACATATTGGTACTCCCAACCTGTGATACTCTTTTTATGTAATCAATTCCCATAATCATGAACCTATAGGATGGCAAAAATCAATTAGAATTTTACATTATGGCGATAATATGATAATACATGATTTCGCAGTTGACTATAAAATCAAAATCTTAAATTTATAAAATCTTGACTCTATCATTACTGTCTCCGATTTACCATTCCGGCCAGCGGGTTTGTATTAATCACAGTTTGAAGCTGATGGTCGCCCAAGTGGGTATAAATCTGCGTAGTGGCAAATAATGCTCATCAGGAGTCGTATAGAATCCTCTAAACTCAGATATTTGTGAATCCTTTTTGCTTGTTTAGGTACTTCTGGTCCTTCGGTGATGTTGTGATCAATCAGATATGCTTTTGTTTTAAGATATTTCCAAAATTGCCTGATGGATATAATCTTGTGCCCACAAGTTGCAACAGAGCAATTTCGCTCTTTCTGCAAATAGGCGATAAAAGCATACATATCATCCAGCGTGATTGATTTTATAAACTTGATATCCGCGAATGAGCAGTCAGGCGGAGGAGTAGCCGATGGCTTTCTGCGTTTATAAGCAAATTGAAATAGCAACCGGAGATCAACGCGGAATTCAGATATTGTATGCGGAGACTGTGTCTTGATCACGGTTAGGTAGCTGAAATATTCCTCCAGAATTTTATTGTTGATTTCCATAAACGATCCAATGAGACTTATCGGTAACAAATGGCTTACCGTATTCATTAAGTATGAATTCTACTTGGTCCATGTTGGTGTCTGTAATGCGTCAAATCTCAACTCATTTTGCGATAATTCTACAGCAAGTATGGAAATCTCGAACATTTATTGTAATCCTTAAAGTCCCGTGTTTTTAGATTCATGATTTTATCATAATGTGAAATTAACATCGCATTATGTAAAAAACTTGGACCAACAAAAACTATTGATAGCAAAACCATACTATTAAAAAGTTATAGTTGCACTTGGAAAAGCATTTAATAAAAGTATCTTTACATCTTCATTTTTACCCGTTGATTTGAATGCAACATTTGTTATTGTATGTTTATTCGCAATGAACGCTAGCATTTTACTTTCAATTTCACGACCTAATGCACGACAAGATAGGCTAAAAAGAGTTAGGCTATCAGCATAAACTTCTAAAGCACCAACAATTCCCAAATCAGAAAAATGATCCGAAACCGAAACCGAATACAGGATAGCATCTTCAGAAATAGTGCGTTCTTTGATATCTGAAACTGTGTAACGTGTACCGTTAGTACATTTGTTTGTCCTCTGGGTAAGTTCTGAAATACGGTTATATTCAATTGGTAACGCTCTGTGAATGTCAATCTTAATATCCAGTGCCTTTAGATACTCGTCATAATTTCTAAATTGAGATCTCAAAGTTTCTCGTGATTGATTGGTTCGATATGCTTCATTGCGTTTTTCAACATCTGCTATATTAGTATTGCTTTTCAAATTGAAACAAGAAAATCGTTCATTTATGGCATTCCGTTTATAAAGGATTGTCGTAACTTCTGGTAGTATTGCCTTTACAGCTTCTATTTCAATAGGTGAATCATCAACAAAGACAATGCTGTCTAGTCCAATATTAAGTGTTTCTGCAATTTGTCTAATGTTATCAGGTTTATTGTTCCAGTTCACTTGAAAACAAGCTATATGCTCTTCTTTAATAACCATTTCGCTATGTTCTTGAAACATCATCATAACATCTGACAAATCATTTTTACTACAAACAGCGAGGATAACTCCATGATAATATATAGATAAAACAAATCGCTGAAAATCTTGATAAGCTCTTCCAAAGCCACCCCCGCCGAGCTTGATGTTTTCCACGCCATCTTCAGATAAAATTCCGCCCCATAGCACGTTATCACAATCAAGCACAAGACATTTTTTTGTAATCCCTTTCTCTATAAAGTATTGCTTGTGTATTTCCTTAACAGCGACTTCAATCAATGCTTTAGAATAGGGTGCGTTCCAACGATATTTATTTTTGGAATAGTAAGCGTCAGCGATGCCGATCTGTGCGATTAGTTGTTTCAAATTAATAAAAGACACATTATCTTTTAATGTGCCGCTCAAATCAATATTTATTTTATCAACAAGTGCATCGTAATGATGGCCAGAAACGATAGGAAACTTTAAAAAATAATCTTCAAATGAAAACCATAGAATACGGGCATTAGAATATATCAATAAATCATTATATAATTTTTCACACGAATCAATAATATCAGCAATAGCTTTTTGTTTCGTTATATTACGTGAATAAAAGAAATTCCAAATATCAGGGTTCAATTCTTCAAAGTTTAACCAAACTATAATCAGATCAGATTCCGCAAGATGTTTTTTGTAATCATCTTCATTATATTCTCCGTAGGGGATGGGGTGCAGCTTTGTTGTTTCGCCAAAGCACAATTTGAATAATTGAGCAAAATGTGGATCAAAGATTATATTTGACAAGATACTAATTTCTGTATATTCATCATTTATACTGTTCCTCACCCTTAATCCCCTCCCTCCAATGCATATGAAACGACGCTTTTCATTTTGTTAATACTCCCTAATTCAGTGACGAGTAAATATTCATCGGGAATCTCTATCCCAAATACTTGTTCTAAATTTATAACAATAGTTATAAATTTTATTGAGTCCATCCCTAATAGAGATAAATCAGCATTGTATTGATCTGGAGTGAGTTTTAAGTTTTCTACATTTTCATTGACAATTTCGAGTATTTTATCAAGAACATAACTTATCTCATTCACCTAAAAACACCTTCTTATTGATTGCAATTTTTTCAACATCCTTGTCAGTCAAATCGTTTTTAATAATATCATGTAAATTATCATTTTCTAAACGTGTTTGAAAATCAACTTTCCATTTTCTTCGTTCCAACTCATCAAGACCGTAACAATTTAGTAATTCTTTTCCTTCTTCTGCTGCAAATGCGTTGATATATTCGTTCAACATTTCGTCTTCAAATAATAATCCTGTATAATACAATATGTAATAGACATAAGGAGTTATTTCATACCCCGTACTAACAGCATACAATTTTTCTAAAGATATATCTTTAGGATTGTTTTTTAGAAGATTGTATATATCTCTAAACATATCAATTTTAAAGCATTTCTCGGTTGCTAACAAAAAAACTGAGTTCATATCTTTATAATGATGTAAAACTAATTGTACGAAAGATTTAAGTGGGGAAAGAGTCTTTATTTTACAACCGTAAATAGACATTTCTGCTGACTCAGAAATAAACTTTTTTATATCTATTCTCTTTCCAATATATTCCCCCCACAAAATATCGAAATTGATGTCTACGCTTGTTTTAAATATGTCAATTTGTTTTGCAAATGGAATAATTTGATGTGATTTTGAAAGACAAAATATTCGAGATTCTCTTGTGTTGTTGTCTTGTTCATATCCTTCATCAAGTAATATCTTTTCAAATTTTGCAACATTTTCTCTGGAAGTCAAAATATCAATGTCGGTAGTGTTTCGTTGACCTTCCTTACCATATGCCATCATTGATAATGCTTCACCCTTAATAAGCACATAATCAAGGCATGATATTTTTTTCAGAAAAGACTTTGCAAAAAAATATAGTAATCTTCCGTTCATTTAACATCATCCTTTTTGCAAATATCTGTTAGCTTGGAGATTAAACATTTTACTATAAATCTCACAATCTTTTATTAAGTCGTCATGCTTTCCTACACCTACAATCATTCCATCATCAATTGCAACGATTTTATCCGCACTCATCGCTCCTGATAATCTGTGTGATACCATAATAATGGTTTTATCTCCTTTGTGCGTATTAATCACGTTATAAATATTTTCCTCAGATACTGGATCAAGATTTGATGTGGGTTCATCTAATATAATTAAAGGCATGTTGTGACATAATGCCCTTGCGACGGCAACACGTTGCCATTGACCTTCGGATAAAACAATTCCATCTTCATCATATTCTCTATTTAGAAATGTTTGCAAGCCATTTGGTAAATTTTCCAGTTCTTTTTGAGAGAAATCTACTTTATATAATATCTTTTCAATTTCTTCATCTGGAATTTCATGCTCAAAAGCAATATTCTCTTTCATTGTAAGGCTGTATTTTGCGTAATCCTGAAATGTAGCAGATGCGTATAAAATACCTTCATTTCGTAAAATGTTTATAGCTTTACCATCAATACAAATGGAACCCTCATCTGGTGAATATAACCCTAAAATCAATTTAACAAGTGTTGATTTACCCATTCCGTTTCTTCCAACAACACAAACGCTTTCGCCACGATTTATTTCTAAACTCATATTTTTTAATATGATTCTGTCAGTTCCGGGATATGTAAAAGAAACATTTTGAACTGATATTTTTTTGAAACTTTCCATTGTCGAAGATTTCGATGAAATATTTCCATAATTTTCGTCCAACAACTCAAATAGATCGCTTGTATATAAATTGCTCCCGTAAATAGCAGTTATGTGTCCGATTAATGTTTCTAAAAATGAACTAAACAGAGATAAACTTGAAGTATAAAAAATAACAGTACCCACTGAATCTCCATTCGAAATACCGTTGGTTATTATAATATAATAGCCAATTATATATAATACTGTACTTGCTACGGAAGAACCAAATCCAATAGGTAGTGACTTGCGGATATATTTTTTATGAGCAATATTATACTTTTCGCAGAAGTTTTCATATCGCTTATTAATCCAATCAGATGTGTTAAATATTTTTATCTCTTTTGCAAATATAACGGTAACGGCAATATTAAATAAATATCCCATTTTTCTTCTTGTATTTGTTAGCTTTTTATCGTTCGTATAATTATATCGTGACACCTTAATATTTACGACATATCTGATTGAAACCACAATGATGAATAAAAGGCTAATTATCCACGATATTTTCAACATGATAAATAAAGTGCCGAATCCAAAAACCAAATCATAAAAAATAAGTGAGCATGAATAGTTAAATTGCTCAATACATTTACCGCTACCTTGCCCCCTAACTCTATCAATTTTGTCCATTTCTTCCGGGGATTCAAAATGATGATATGGCTTTTCTGCTATTTTTTGCATGATCTTCGAATTTATTTTTAAGTTTATTCTATCAACACATGAAACATCAATGTAATTTTTTATCGCAAGTATAATATGTAAAAGGACTGTTGCTGAAATAATTAATGCTAAGCTTACATATACCGATTGATGTATAGCGTTTTGCTCCAGTGAAACCGTAACAGAGTCAATCATTAGTTTTGTCGTGTAATTATTAAATATTGGATAAATTCCCTCATATATTTGCACAATACAAGAATATAAAACCCAAAATGGCGAAACATTCCAAATCAAAATCAAGATTCTTCTGTTTTCACGCAAAATCCGTTTTGTAGTTTTAAAAAATGATGAGAGTTTCTTCCTCATATCAGCTTCGTACCCCCTGATTTTTGATGACGGTAATAAAACGATTGCTTTTAGTAAAAAAGAGTTTATATATCTCAATGTCGTTTATCAAATCAGCAACAAATTTAGTTCCCTGAATAAACTTATCTATATTGAATTGTGCGCAATTCAACCATTGATTTAAAAGTGCACACTTGTTTTCATATTTATTAATTGATTTTTCATAATAATCCTGTTGATGCTTATTCAATATATAAACGCAATTTAAACTACAAATTTTGGCACTCCCTATGATGGTTTTTTCGCTACCATGCCACGGAGTACCTTGTACATAGTAATTACCATTTTCTTTCCACAATAATATTGTTTCATCTGATAACACCAAACAACCATCATCACGACAATATTTTGAAACAGTAGTTTTGCCCGCACCACTTACTCCGATAAAAATTACAGAACAATTGTTTTTTACCTCAACAGCACTTGCGTGGATTAAAAAAACAAATAATTTTAATAGATAATTATTTGCCCATATAAAGGCTGTTTTTATTAACGCCATCAGGTCATCTATTGTTAGAGCAGTAAAGTAGTTAATATTGATCCTTAGAGACGATAAATTTAGTGACATATATACTGTTTCATTATGAAATAAATGAGTGTTCATGTAAATACAGTCATTTTCCTTAATAATCAACTCCTTTTTTTCTTTATTATCTCCTATAGTTTCAGCATTTTTTAACTCATAATAATCAAATAAGTCGGTTGGTAAATTACTTTTCCTTTCAAATTGAAAAAGAACTCTATAAGCTTGGTTTTCATATTTAGAAAACCAAGCAGAATATTCAGTTAATAATATGTCCGCATATTGATTATCTACATCAATTCGTATTATGTAAGCAAATACATCTTTATTTTCCAATATAATGCAGATATTATAGGCTGTAGTAATGTTTATATGTTTTGTGGGGATAACTGTTTTCTTATTATATAATACTATTGTGACTTATTTCCAGTATAATTGCAACATATTTTGTATTTTATTCATAATTATTTGATATTTTTCCCATGCTTATTCTAAATAGTATTAGATATCGCCTTTTGAGCGACATTATATAGGCATGTTTCGTAATGTGTTTTGGAGGCAAGCACAGTCAAGGAAAGACTAAATAATTTTAATATTCATTCTCTTAACGTTTTCAACTCACCGGAAAGCACAGTTTATCTGTATCCTCTGGTGAGTTGAAACTTTTCTTTTGATATTAATTTTGTATGTCAAGGTAACATATCTTTTCTAATACTTTATCAGTGGTATTTCTAGTATCTTCTTTTATTTTCTATTGTATAATATGTTTTTTACCGCAGTCTTTTCACCTCAAAACGGCTTAATTGTTTTAGACAATATATAAGCTCCTGTAATCTTTGGTCCATGGGACCATCCTCTACGGTACAATCCAAAGATGCCGCCATATCATTAATAAGCCTATTATCCAATGCCTTTATATTAGTAGTTATGACCTCTAGCTTTTTGGTATAGGAATCTGCATCTAAGAAGCTTAATAAAGTTTCATTCACTTTGTTATTAATATGACTATCATCTGTTTCTTCAACAATATGTAAAGTATCATCTGCCTGCATATTAGCCTGTTCATTATCAGGATTTGCATCTATATCATTATTATGCTTTTGTTCATTGAATATAGGGGTACGTTCTTTGCTAGCCTCTTGCTGCACTTCCTCCAAGAACTTTGATAAAGGAAGTACAAATGTGTTAAATTCACCATACAATGCTTGGTAAATTACCATACTTTCACAGGTTTCTTTATGTATGCCTATTGTAATTATCTGATAGGGCTTGTCCTTAGTAAGATAAAAAATTTCTCCTGGTCTTGGAGTCATCTCCATTTTATACCTCCTCGTCTTCTTAGACATATGGCCTTTCATAAAACGAAGGACATTAGGCTATATTCCTATGATAAAAAGTGGCTCCTTAATATGCGAACCACTCATTTTTATCTTCTTCTTTTGTAAGATTAATATTTAATTGTCAATTAAAATTAATAAATCTACAGTTTATTCAACTGATAATAGATAGTAATAAATTGGCTGACCTCCGTAATGAACTTCTACATCCAGATCAGGATATAATTTTGACAATTCATCTGCGATCTCATTAGCCTCTTCATCAGTTATTTCCTCACCATAATATAGACTGATTAATTCCGATTCGTCATCTACAAGGCTTTGAATAAGTGTGATGGTGGTATTTTTTACGTCATCACCGACAGACAAAATCGTCTTATCTCCAAGTCCCATAATATTACCCTGCTTTATATCCTTACCGTCAATACTGGTATCACGAATAGCATAGGTAATCTGGCCGGATTTAACCTTTCTCATCTCTCCGGTCATTCTCTCGGCATTTTCTTCAGGAGATTTATCATAAACAAAATTAATAACTGCAGTAATTCCCTGTGGAACATTCTTTGAAGGGATTACAATAATATTCTTATCTTCAGTCAGCTGCTTAGCCTGCTCGGCAGCAAGTATGATATTACTGTTATTTGGTAATATAAAGATGGTATCAGCGTTTACCTCACTGATAGCATTAAGCATATCCTCAGTACTGGGGTTCATAGTCTGACCACCTTCAATCAGATAGTCGACGCCTAGTCCCGTGAAAATCTCACCTAAGCCTTCACCCATGGATACAGCTATAAAACCGGCTTTCTTTCTGGGCTTTTGTTCTAGATGCTTCTCTTTTGAAGCATTCGCTTCCATAGCAGCCTTCTTGGCATCCTTTATAACCTTTTCGGTATGCTCTTCTCTCATATTATCTATCTTCATATTAGTCAATGATCCATACGTTAGAGCTCTTTGAATTGCTAGGCCAGGGTCGTTCGTATGTACATGCACCTTCACAATGTCATCATCCGATACGACTACTATGGAATCACCGATTGATTCAAGATAATTTTTAAAATCTATTTCAGTTTTTTCATTATATTCATTTTCAACCATGATAATAAATTCAGTACAATAGCAGAATTTTATATCCTCTAGGGCAAGCCTTTCAATATTTATTCCTGTAGACATGGATTCCTCTGGTTTGAGTCCTATAGGGGATACTTCTTTTCCAAGCATAGCATCATAGGCGCCCTTAACAATTTCTAACAATCCCTGGCCTCCCGAATCAACTACACCAGCTTCTTTTAGAACAGGAAGCAGCTCAGGAGTCATTTCCAATACCTCTTCCATATGTGCAATTATCTCTCTGCCAAAATAAACTAAATCGTCTGTTTCTAAAGCAAGCTCTGCGGCTTTTTCTGCGGCACCTCTGGCCACAGTCAGGATTGTTCCTTCCTTTGGCTTCATAACAGCTCTATAGGCTGTCTCCACAGCCTTCATTAGTCCATTGGTTATTACCGTAACATTAAGTTCCTTGTATTCCTTAATTTCTTTGGTAAAACCTCTGAATATTTGTGATAGAATTACTCCGGAATTTCCTCTTGCCCCGCGAAGAGATCCCCCCGATATAGCCTTTGCCAGTTCTTCAATGGAAGGATTATCCAAGAGGTTAATCTCCTTTACTGCGGACATTATAGTCAAAGTCATATTTGTTCCGGTATCACCATCGGGCACAGGGAATACATTAAGCTCATTAATAAATTCCTTTTTCGCTTCTATGCTTGCTGCTCCTGCAAGAAACATCTTCTTAAATGTTTTTGCATCTATCGTTTTAACAATCACTGATCTTTTCCTCCTTAAATGCAGTCTTCTCAATGTCAGTCTATAACTCTGACTCCTTCAACGAATATATTGATCTTATTGACCTCAATTCCCGAGAATTCCTCCACATTGTATTTGACATTGCTAATCAAATTATCAGCAACCGCAGATATACTTACTCCATAGGAGACTATAATATGCAAGTCAATCGTGATTTTGTTATTTTCTATTGTAACATTAACTCCATGGCTTAAATTATCTCTCTTTAGCAGCTTAACGATGCCATCCTTCATATTAACAGAAGCCATACCTACAACACCAAAACACTCAACAGCTGAAGCTCCGGCATACTGTGCCAACACTTCATTATCAATTAAAATTTCTCCGATGTCTGTATTCATATGTCCTTTCATATTAACCTCCAATCTATCAAGAACCTCATTGTTCGCTACCACATTGTACGCTACCTGGTACTTGTCGAATAATGTATTATTGCATAAATACCATATTATGAGATAACCCAATGATTTCCTGCATATTATATATTAAATAAATTATAAATGGATGTGAATTAATATGAAGAGAATGATAGGGTTTATCTTATTTTGGATTGCAATAGGCATGACAATCATGCTTTTCATAACTAATGGAATATTAGCTATATGTATTATAATACTATGCCTCTTACTTGGCTATAATTTATTTTGTAATTAATATTAAATATGCAAATTTTTCATTGAATAGGACAAAATTTCCTATTCAATGAAAATCGGGTGCCAAGATCCCCTGACACCCATTGTAATCTTTATGCGCGTTCTACTTTTCCGGATCTAAGACAGGAAGTACAAACATACATTTTTCTAGCTGCACCGTTAACTTTAACCTTTACAGACTTGATATTGGATTTCCACATCTTATTTGATCTTCTATGAGAATGACTCACAGCAATTCCAAAGTGAGCACCTTTATCGCATACTGAACATTTTGCCATCAAGAGCACCTCCTTAGGTAAGAGTTTAGACCAATTTGGCCTAACAAACACATTTATTCTATCAGAACATGACTTATAATGCAAGCAATTTTTTGTTCCATCTTGATGTATGATCTTGATGTATTAAGAGGCACTCATTAATATGTTCTCTTACTTATTCTATAACAGAATCATCGGACGTTCGATTTATAGCTTCCTTTATTTTTTCATCCACTTCATCATCAGTCTTTTTCTTGGGATTCTTAACAAACTTATTAATAACATCGGGAACCATATCAAGAATTTTACTCACGCTGTCCTTTTCCTTGACATTAACCACCTTAGACGATCCATTTTGAATAACCAATACAGAGCTGGGAGTGATTTTACCGCCTAAGCCACCGCCTGCATTGTTCTTATTATCTCCTGCAAATGCACCAGCACCTACACCGAAGCTGACCTCAACTAATGGTAAGATTATTGTTCCATCATCAAATTTAACAGCATCACCAACCACTGTCTTTGTAGTTAAAAAACTATCCATTCCTTTAAATAATGATTCTACAGTTGAATTGAAATTATTCTCAGACATCATAACGCCTCCTTTAGCAATTGATAATTCATCCTTAAATCTTTAAATCTCTTATCCAATAATAGTTTTACTACTATTATTAGTAGTGTCCAAATTCTTATTCTCCCTCTTGCATAATGGCTGCCCTTAAAAACTTTGTTCTCAAAATCGGGAGTTATCTGAAGGCTGTCACCATAGAAGCTATACAAAATCCCAAATATTCCGAGAGCTTGTCCGGTAGTGCAAGGATCTCCTGTGCCAAATATCAGCCTAGACTTTAACCTTCTGGGTAAAATATGTTTTATTAATTTTCTTAGGGAGTCATAGGTATAACGAAAGCCCTTCTTGTTAATATCATTATTAATAAAATCAATAATTAGGTTGAATTTATTCTTTATACTCAAAAATCTTTCTATCAAATTTATTATCTTGTTCTTAAACTTTATAAAGAAATTAATAATTTTTATCTTAATCTTTTTATAGCCTTTTGTGAATACTGATTCCTTGGAATGCGATTTTTCATATGCCTGGTCTTCCTCTTTAGAGATTATTACATCTTTAGATACTTTTATCTTCTCAGAGATTATTTCATCATTAGATGAGTTCACATCTCTATATATAATTTCATCCTTAGATGAATTTTCATCCTTAGATGATATTACAGTTTCAGTTATATCATCCTTCCTGGTAATATCGGCTTTTAGTTGCTGGTCCTTACTTTCATCTATGGTAGAAATATTTTTTTTACCTGTTTCATCCTTTTTCCTTCTGGGTTTTTCTTTTTTTATCTTAGGTGACCTTAAGCTGTCATATATTAAAATTCCCATAATCCTCAACCATATTCTTCGATTATTACCAGACCAGGAAATTCGACCATGAATTAAGTGAAGAAGCCAACTGACAGCTCCGTCCAAGGTAAAGGCATCGCCATGCTCCACCTTAACTCTATAGCGAATAGGCACAAACAAAATAATAAGCAAGAGAAAGATGAGTATACCAACCAATACAAGTATAATAAATCCTATTATTTTTAATATTAATAATATTACGGATAACATAGTCTATCCATCAACCGCCTATTCTAATAATATTGCTTCCCTACAGAAAGTATCTTCTTACATCAAACTCTCCTGTTTTATCATATATCTCCATAAGCATATCATGGGCAAGATTGGTTGCCTCGTCCTTACCTTTTGCCAGCCCTATAATTCTTATATCTATTTTTTGGTAATGAGGAAACAAAAGTTCATTAGCCTCTATAATATCAAAAAGGTTGTCGGGTTGTGAGGCAAATGCTATACAATAAATATCAGAAGTAATTCTTCTGTTACTTATTGAGTCTATAGTTTTATCCTTTTTTTTCTTAAGGTTATCACTAACATATATTCTTGATGCCCATTGTATCATATCTAGCCCTCCAAGCCAATCCATAGATACAAGTATTCACCTCTAAGTATTCCACAAATTTCCACAAGTAATACAGGTATCATTATTCCATAATGCTTTCAATAATTTCTAAAGAGGCATATTTTTCAGCTAAATCTGTGCATTTGTTCAAAGAATAGAGAACATATTCCATAACCTCTGTATGGCTTTCAAAGAATACAGGCATTTTATCCATTGTATTAGCCATAATTGCTCTAATAATCATGCGATCAGAGCTTTGAAACTTGTCCTCAAGCTCTTTAATAAGCACTTTTATTTCTTTACTAATTCTTTCCCTATCAACAATCTTATCTGAACCGCTATTATTAAGCTCTACAAATAAGCTTCCGCTATGGAGGTCTTTACAATTAAGTAGTGTATTTAAGAGCTTCTCTTTCCCAAGGCTCTCAACAACTTCTCTATGATGCTTATCTAAATGATAAAGAACATCCTCCAAGCTGAGTATATCGTACTCCATGTCCTCCTGTAAGCCTTCTATTACACCAAAACTACTTAGTAGTTCAGAAGTAGCTTCCTCCTGCTTGTCCTTTGAAAATGCACTGCTAATGCTTCTGATTATATGAAGGGCTGCTTCCCTATGCTTATTATCAGCTGCTAGCTCTACTTCCCTATAAGGATTACATAATAACATGGTATACAGTTCGTTAACTAGCTCAATAAGGACATAATATGCTGTGGATTCCTTCTCTAGCAACACTACTGCTTCCTGCACAAGCAAGATTGCAGCTTCATATTCTTCCTTAGTGATATCTTTAAAATTAAGCTGCTCAAGCCTCTCCTTTTTCTCCCAAAGAAGGGGATAAGCATCTTTTAAATCCTGTGATAGATCAAGCATTGCACAGCTTCTAATTATATAGATATATGTCGCTAATATATCCTCATTAGCTCCGACAAGCTCATGAAAGCTGTCACTTATATAATCAAAATATTTATGCTTGGTTATACGGATAGGTAATTGACCAATAATTTCTCTAATTCTATCATTTATTACTGTATTCTCCTCAGAATCAAAAATATAGCGAAGCACTTCCTTGGCAATCTCTTCATCATCTTCTAGCTGGTCCATGTCCTTAAATCTATACTCTACACGATTTAAGGCATATTCATATATTTCAAACAAATCGACAAATAAGGTAAGTGTCTCCATTCCTCTAGTGACACTTGTTCGAATCTCATCAGTCTGCTTAATGTACTTATCTGCTTCTTCATCACTTCTTACTTGAAATGCAGCATCAGCAATAATACTGTTAATCTTATTAATATGTTCATGGAGCTTACTTGCCCAATGCTCCTTCTCATCACAGTAGATCTCATAAAAAGTATAATAATTCAGAGCAAGTCTCACTGTTGAAAAGGTATCGTATTTTTCAACTGCCATCCTTAAAAATTCAGGTATCCTATCCTCTAAATTACGATTATTTATAATATCCTTATATATACTTCTAAAATTTTTGCTCATATAAACCTTCCTGACTTTTTATTAGTAATGAATAAACGGATTAGAAGCTCGAAAGCTACGCTTATTCGCGGACATGTTCGTGAGTAAACAGATGTTCCATACAGTATTCATAATTACCGTCGCATTTTGAACAGAATCTAAATTCTAAGCTATCATCATCCAGTTCAGTCCGTCCACAGACAGCGCATTTATGTCTTGTGATTACATTTCGCCCATTAAATTCTGTAACATTTCCTTGTCTTCTACCTTCATTCATCTGTCTTTTAAATCTTGCTCTTCGTTCTATTTCCCGAGGAGATATCCTACGATAATTCCTAGTTGCAAAATAGAAAATCAAGAAATTCGCCATGGATACTACAATTGGAATTATTCCAAAATAAAAACCGCTACGTATAAATGTATAAATATTATAAATATAATAGGCTCCGCTAATCCATGCCAGATATTTTACCTTCACGGGAATGATAAAATATATCAAAAATTGTGTGTTGGGATATAAAGCCGCAAAGGCGAAGAACATAGAGCTATATATAATATCTAAGGGTGACGATATTACAATCATAATATTACCCAATATATTAACTCGGAATATAAAGTAGACAATAAAAGCTGCTATTATATTGAATATGACTGCCGAGAAGAAATATAGGTTTAGTCTGAAGGATCCCCATGCGTTTTCCAAAGCATTTCCTATTACATAAAATAGATATGCTTTAATAAATACAAAAAAGATGTTGCTACCAAAGGTTACATGAGGTATCAAAAATGTAAATAACCTCCATACCTGCCCCTTTAATATCAAATCAATATCCAAACCAAGATACATATATGCAGATGGATTGAATGAGTAAATAAGTAGTCCAACTACATATAATGCTATGACATACTTCATTAGGTTTGGTATAGCATACTTCCCAAATTTCTTTTCCAATAGATGAATAAATCTCATATAAATCTCCTTGCCTTTCATAACTAGCTAAAAAAGCTTTTTCTTCCTAAATAATAAAACTGTAATAGCTGTGATTAATAGTGCTGCCAATGTTACAATAATAAATCCGTAGGGTCTATCACCGCCTGGAATATTAACAAAGTTCATTCCATAAAAGCTTGCAATCATGGTGGGTATAGAAAGAACAATGGTTATGGCAGCAAGAAATTTCATAACATTATTCTGATTGTTAGATATAATTGATGCAAAGGCATCCATGGTACCTGATAAAATACCAGTATAGATATTAGCCATCTCTATGGCCTGCTTATTCTCAATAATAACATCCTCCAGTAAATCCTCGTCCTCAGGATATCTCTTAATATTATCGATTTTAAGCATTTTTTCAAGTACAACTTCATTAGACCTCAAAGAGGTTGTAAAATAAACAAGGCTTTTATCCAAGGCTAATAATTCAATTAATTCGCTATTTTGTGTTGATATATGAAGCTTCCTCTCAATCTCACCACTTTTACGATCGATTATACGAAGATTTTGCAGGAAGGTTGACGCATTCCTATAAAGAATCTGCAATATAAACCTTGTTTTTTTGTTAGTATAAAAATCTCTTACCCTGCCCTCCATAAAAAACTTTAGTATCGGGGTTTCTTCCAAGCAGACCGTTATAAGAAAATCCTTAGAAACAATTATTCCAAGAGGAATAGTTATATAACGATCCTTCCCATGATCCATTTCCAGAGTGGGTATATCCACAACAATAATTGTATACTCTTCCTCCACTTCAATTCTAGCACGCTCTTCTTCATCCAAGGGCGCTCTTAAATGATGGATATCAATATTAGTTCTTACAGAGATATCTAATAATTCTGTAGCTAAAGGATTAGTCATTGCTATCCAACAGCCTTCCGATATCTCATCTTTTTTCTGTAAAACGCCTTCTTCTGTCTTAAAGATTTCGATCATAAATGCTCCTTTCCACTGCTTAGTATAGCAGTGGTTTTCACATTCTAATCCTTTCTAAAGACAAAATAAAAATAGGAAGGATTCTTTGAAAGCCTTCTGCCGACTGCAGTATTTAATTTGTAGTTTTGTATTCGGCTACTACTGTCAGGGCTAGTTTCCATAAAACCACCTTCCTTTTTATTCCCAAAATTCAATCTTAATTATAAGTTTTTATATATGCTTTGTCAAACAAAAGAAAAAGTGAGGTGCTACTAGATGCACCTCACGATTTTAACAACATCATCAGATATTTTAAAGAATAATACCATCTTCTCCCTGGCCAATGATAGGTACTGAAAGTGTTGTTCCCGGCATAAGACTTATAGAATATATATCATTCATCTCCAATAAATCAGCCAGATTGATTTCATTCTTAGCAGCCACAGATCCCAAAGTGTCTCCATTTTCTATCAGATAAGTAGTAAAATGAGCATATCTATTTAGAGGTATGCAGGGTAGGCAAATTACATCACCTATCTGTAGGTTATATATATTGATGTATGGATTTGCCAATATTATTGTATTTAGATCCACATTATACCTTCGGCTGATTGAATATAGTGTATCTCCTTGCTTTATTTCATAATATAAACAGTACAACTTTACTCCTTCTCCATCTTGAACAGATTACTACATTGATTAATTCCATTATATTCATTAATTATGCAAATGGGACTGTATAGATAATAGTTTCTGTTATATTACAAAATACTATTATACCAGCAATATTTCGACACCTGCATATTATAATAAGTAAAATAACCGTGTAAAGATTTAATAAAATTAAGAATCTCTTTACTTCTTCTTAAAGTTTTATAACAAATCGGATGTTGAACTTAATAATTATGTATCGTATAATGTTCACGATAAGCAGATTTCGAGCTTCTAATCTGCGTACCCATTATATAGAAAATCCTATTCAAACTAATTAACCCTTGTATTTAAGGAGTTCATGATAATGCACAATGATTTTTCTTTAGGAATTGATATCGGTTCAACGACTGTAAAAATAGTCGTTTTAAATAATAATAAAGAGCTACTATTTTCTGATTATGAAAGGCACTATGCAAATATTCAGGAGACCTTGGCCTTATTAATGAAGAAGGCCGAAGAAGCACTAGGTGACCTGACTATTGAGCCTGTTATCACCGGTTCAGGCGGCTTAACTATATCTAAGCATTTGGACGTTCCTTTCGTTCAAGAAGTTATTTCCGTTGCCACTTCATTACAGGACTATGCTCCTCATACCGATGTAGCAATAGAACTGGGTGGAGAGGATGCCAAAATCATATATTTCTCCAATGGTGTTGAACAGAGAATGAACGGTATATGCGCAGGAGGTACCGGCTCATTTATCGATCAGATGGCAAGTTTACTCAAGACTGATGCAGCAGGGCTTAATGAATACGCCAAGGACTATAAGGCTATTTATCCAATTGCTGCTAGGTGTGGAGTATTCGCAAAATCAGATATTCAACCTCTTATAAATGAAGGGGCAACAAAGCCTGATTTGTCCGCTTCCATATTCCAAGCTGTAGTAAATCAGACGATCAGCGGACTTGCATGCGGTAAACCTATTCGCGGTAATATAGCTTTCTTGGGAGGTCCTCTGCATTTTCTTAATGAGCTTAGAAATGCCTTTATTCGAACTCTTAAGTTAACCGATGAGCAAATTATATCTCCTGAAAATTCACATCTATTTGCCGCTATCGGTGCGGCCATGAATTCCAAGGAAGATAAAAGCGCAAAGCTATCATCTCTATATAAGAAGCTGTCAGAAGGAATTAAGATGGATTTTGAAGTCCATCGAATGAAGCCACTGTTCGAGGACGAGGCTCAGTACGAAGAGTTTACAAAGAAACATTCTGTACATACCGTAATGAAAGGCAATCTAAGCGAATATGAGGGTAATTGCTTTCTGGGAATTGACGCCGGCTCTACCACGACCAAGGTAGCTTTGGTCGGTGAGGACGGATCACTTCTATATTCCTTCTATAGCAATAACAACGGAAGCCCTCTAAAAACCACAATTAAGTCTCTTAAGGAAATATATGAGTTACTGCCCGAAAATGTGAAGATAGTACGCTCCTGCTCCACCGGATATGGTGAAGCCTTAATAAAGGCTGCTCTGCTACTGGATGAGGGCGAGGTTGAGACAGTCGCCCATTATCACGCCGCAGCTTTCTTTGAGCCGGATGTTGACTGTATCCTCGACATTGGCGGTCAGGATATGAAATGTATAAAGATTAAAAATAAGTCCGTAGATAACGTCCTTCTTAACGAAGCATGTTCCTCAGGCTGCGGATCCTTTATAGAAACCTTTGCTAAATCATTAAATTATGAGGTTGAAGATTTTGCTAAGGTAGCTCTTTATGCCAAAAACCCAATTGATCTGGGTACCAGATGTACAGTGTTCATGAATTCAAAGGTAAAGCAGGCACAAAAGGAAGGAGCGACTGTTGCGGATATTTCTGCAGGTCTGGCCTATTCCGTTATTAAAAACGCCCTATACAAGGTAATAAAGATTACAAATCCTAAGGATTTGGGCAACAAAATGGTAGTTCAAGGCGGAACCTTTTATAATGATGCGGTACTTAGAAGCTTTGAGACTATATCTGGTTGTGAAGCTGTAAGGCCTGATATTGCAGGTATTATGGGAGCTTTTGGAGCCGCGCTTATTGCCAGAGAACACTATGAGGGTGGCGAAAGCACCATGCTAACCATTGACCAGATAAATGAACTCAAATTCGAGACCTCCCTTGCCCGTTGCGGAAAATGCACCAATAACTGTACACTTACTATCAATAAGTTTACCGGTGGTAGACGTTATATCTCCGGTAACAGATGTGAACGAGGACTAGGTAAGGAAAAGAATGTAGAAAATATACCAAATCTATATGACTATAAGATGGATCGTTATTTTAACTATCCTATACTTCCAGAGGATCAGGCTCCCCGTGGTACAGTGGGAATACCTAGAGTCCTTAATATGTATGAGAATTATCCTTTTTGGTATACCTTCTTTACAAAGCTAGGATACCATATTGAATTGTCCCCAAGCTCCAGTAGGAAGATTTATGAGCTGGGCATCGAATCAATCCCTAGCGAATCGGAATGCTATCCAGCCAAGCTGGTTCACGGTCATATAAAGTGGTTGATTGATAAGGGAATAAAATATATCTTCTATCCCTCTATTCCATACGAAAGGAATGAGGTTAAAGGATCCAATAATCATTATAATTGTCCGATAGTTACCTCCTACCCTGAAAATATTAAAAATAATGTTGAGGAGCTAAGAGATCCGTCCATTGAATTTGCCAATCACTTTCTATCCTTTGAAAGTGAAGAGATTATATCCAATCGTTTGGTTGAGATATTCACCGAAAAAGGAATTAATAAGGAAGATATAAAGGATGCATGTAAAGCTGCATGGGATGAGCAAGCCAAAGCCAGAGATGACATAAGAAAGAAGGGTGAAGAGACCTTAGCATATCTTCGTGTCTCAGGCAGAAAGGGTATCGTACTTACAGGTAGGCCATATCATATAGACCCTGAAATTAACCACGGTATTCCTGAGATGATTAACTCCTTTGGTGTCGCCGTATTAACAGAGGATTCTGTATCCCACCTTGCCGAAATAGACCGCCCTACCATCGTGGTAGACCAGTGGATGTACCATTCAAGGCTGTACGGGGCAGCTTCATTTGTGCGCACTCAGCCTAACCTAGAGCTTATACAGCTGTTTTCATTTGGTTGTGGTTTAGATGCTGTAACAACTGACCAGATAAATGATATCCTATCTGATTCCGGCAAAATATATACCGTATTAAAGATTGACGAGGTCAATAATCTAGGGGCAGCAAGAATTCGTATCCGATCACTACTATCGGCAGTTAAAGAAAGAGAAAGCAAGGGTTATAAGGCTGAGGTAAAATCCTCTGCCTATCATAGAGCCATATTTACAGAGGAAATGAAGGAATCCTACACCATACTTGCACCGCAGATGTCTCCTATACACTTTGAGCTCTTAGAACCTGCTCTAAGATACGGAGGCTATAAGGTGGTCGTACTTCCCAATGACAACCGACGTTCAGTTGATGTAGGTCTACAATATGTCAACAACGATGCCTGCTATCCGTCGCTGATGGTCGTAGGCCAGATTATGGATGCTCTTCTATCAGGAAAATATGACTTGAATAAGGTTGCTGTCATGATTACCCAGACAGGCGGGGGATGTCGTGCAACTAACTATATCGGATTTATCAGGAGGGCCCTTGAAAAGGCAGGAATGTCACAGATACCGGTTATATCCCTAAGCGCATCAGGTCTTGAGAAAAATCCCGGTCTAAAGATTACACCTAGACTTCTGCTTTCTGCTATGGAAGCCTTAGTATACGGCGATATCTTCATGCGAGTACTTTATAAAGTAAGGCCCTATGAGAAGGTCCCTGGTTCAGCCAATGCTCTTCATGAAAAATGGCGTGACATCTGTATAAAGAGCCTTGAAAAGGGAAAATGGAGAGAATACAAGAAAAACATCAGAGGAATCATCAAGGACTTTGATAACCTTCCTATTCATGAGGATATGCAAAAGCCCAAGGTGGGTGTTGTTGGTGAAATACTTGTAAAGTTTCTGCCATCAGCCAATAATTATCTGGTAGAGCTTTTGGAAGCAGAAGGCGCTGAGGCAGTAGTACCTGATTTACTGGATTTCTTCATGTATAGTGCTTATAACCATAACTTTAAGGCAAGATACCTAGGAAAGAGCAAAAAGAGCGCTGTAATAGCTAATATAACCATCTGGGCTTTAGAAGTATTGCGTAAGGAGGCAGTTAAATCATTTAGGAAAAGCAAACGCTTTGATCCTCCTGTTCATATAAAGAAGCTGGCAGAGTATGCCGAGGATGTGGTATCCATCGGTAACCAGACCGGTGAAGGCTGGTTTTTGACAGGCGAAATGTTGGAACTTATGCATAGCGGTGTTTTTAATATAGTATGTACCCAACCCTTTGCATGTCTACCCAATCATATCGTGGGTAAGGGTGTAATTAAGGAACTCAGACGCCAGCACCCTGAGGCAAATATCGTGGCAATCGACTACGATCCAGGTGCCAGTGAAGTTAATCAGCTAAACCGTATCAAACTGATGTTATCCACTGCAGTAAAAAACATGAACGAAGCATCCGGACTATAAATATGAGAGGTTTATATGTTCTCAATCTGCCAGTCAATTGGCTCTAGACCGTGGCCAACTAGAAATTCATTGGTTTTACTGAAGGGTTTGCTGCCGAAGAACCCACGATATGCGGATAAGGGGCTTGGATGAGGGGCTTCAAGGATTAGATGCTTCTTGTTGTTTAGCATACTTTTCTTTGACTGGGCCGGCTTTCCCCACAGTATAAATACTATCGGTCTGTCCTGCTCATTGACAGCCTTAATCACCGCATCGGTAAATCTTTCCCAACCCATGTTTTGATGTGAAAAGGCTTGATGCGCTCTTACTGTTAATAGGGTGTTTAATAAAAGCACACCTTCAGTAGCCCATTTTTTCAGATATCCGTTATTGGGAATATTACAGCCAATATCATCATAAAGCTCCTTATAGATATTTACTAGTGATGGGGGTAGTTGTGTCCCAGGTGTAACTGAAAAGCACAAGCCATGGGCTTGTCCTTCATTATGATAGGGATCTTGACCAAGAATAACAGCCTTCACCTGACTTAAAGGAGTAAGGTGAAATGCATTAAAGATATCGTCAGCCTTAGGATAGATAACCTTATTACTATACTCGGATTTGATAAAATTATAAAGCTCCTTATAATAAGGCTGACGGAATTCGCCACCAATGGCATCCAGCCAATCATTAGTAATCGCACTCATTAGATTTCCCCCTTGAAATTAAAGGCCTTCGCGTCTACCCACGAAAGCCTATGAATAATTTATCTATAATAATCATCTACGGATTATAAATGTACATTGATTCCTCTTTCCTTAAGATAATGCTTAACATCCATTATTTCCAGCTCCTTAAAGTGGAATAAGGACGCAGCCAAGACACCATCCGCTTTACCTATAGTAACGGCATCATAGAAATGCTCCAACTTACCGGCACCGCCTGAGGCTATGACAGGTACAGATACATTTTCAGAAATTATCTTGTTTAGCTCCAGATCATATCCTTCTTTAGTACCATCACGGTCCAAGCTAGTCAATATAATCTCTCCGGCACCAAGATCGGTCGCCTTGATAGCCCACTCCACAGCATCCATTCCTGTATCAGTCTGTCCGCCATTTTTTAGTACATTCCATCCGCTACCGTCCGCTCTTTTCTTTGCATCCAGTGCAAGCACCACACAGCTGCTGCCAAATTCATTGGCGGCTTCACTTAAGAGACTTGGATTTGCTATGGCTGCACTGTTAACTCCTACCTTACTTGCCCCTACCTCAAGAACCCGTCTAAAATCATCTATGGTTCGGATTCCACCGGCTACTGCAAAGGGTATAGATATTGCTTTTGCCACACTTCGCATAATATCCAGATTAATATCTCTCTTATCGGTTGTTGCAGAAATATCAAGAAATATCAGCTCATCCGCACCTGATCTCGCATATGCAGCGGCTATCTCCACCGGATCTCCGGCATCCTTTAAACCCACAAAATTGACACCCTTTACTACACGGCCATTGTGAATATCAAGGCAAGGTATTATTCTTATCTTACTCATAAACCCTCTCCCCTCATCTTATTATGGTATTAATTGTAGAATGATATGTTTTCTAATATTACATCATATACCGCGATACTATATTTCGCCTGACTCTCGCTGTTTAATATGCTTATGGCTTGTTCTTCTGTAAGGCTAAATACATTGTATAATTCAGCAATAATTTGATTTCTGACATAATCCAAATCCGTCTTAATCCCAAGCATCGTAGCCAGTTCGATATACTTATCATATCTATGTAATCCTTTTAGTAAGGAATCTAAGGCTTCCGGAAACTTTCTCATATGATAATAGTTGTTATATGAATTCAACTGCTTATTTACATACATAACAGTCATAATCTTATCATATAACTCGATGTCCTCATCCCTAAGCTCTATACCATAGACCTCATTATAAGCTTGGGTATATCTCTGTCTTCCGAAATAATCACTTGCATTCTTTATACTTAATGAATAGGAAAATATATTGGTTGAAATCAGAAGAAGTATTACTAATATTCCAAAGAACAAGAAGACAATTGATGCTCCTGCTTTGTTGATTTTTCCTAAGTCAACCTCTTCATCTAAAATCTCAATCTTTTTCTTCTTTTCCTTCTTATCCTTCTTTTTCTTCTTACTATCATCAGCAGATTCTTCTTCTGCCTTAGGTCTAGCAGATACTTCATCGCCCTCTTCTTGATTAGTAGTTTGAGCTTTCTTACTCTTTGCTTTTTTCTTTTTCTTCTTTTTTTCCTTAGCGGCTGCTGCCTCTTCCAGAGTTTTTTTCTCTTCAGGAATTAAGTCCTCATCATCAATATTTGCAAATAGTTTGGTAAAAAAACCAGTTTTCTTTTCTTTTTTCCCTTTGGCAACCTTTTTCTTATCAGAAGGAGCTGTCTCCTGATTTATGTGTTGAACGTCTTGATCAGGATCCTCCAAATCGGATACTGCTTCTAAAGCTTCTGAAAACACCTCTCCTACATCTTCAGGATATTCTTTCTCCTGCTGATTATTCGCACTTATTCCTCCCAGTAAATCCGATATAGCCTGTATATCATCCTCAACAGGATTATCAGGATTAAATTGGTTCAGAAGGTCGAGAAGCTCATTTTCAGGTGCAATATTAGTTTCCGAGGCTTGCATATAATGAAGCTCTTCAAAAGAAGTTTCATATGTGTCATTCTTATCTTCGGGAGTTTCAAAAGAATCAATATCCTCCTGTATGCTATCATAATCATTTAAATTATCTTTATCATCATCAAGATCCAGATGTCTTAATAGATCGTCTAATACCGGTTCAATATGTTCGTCTTCTATGATGCTTCCTTCTTCGTTCTTAGTCATCTCTAGAAATTCGTTATCAATATTATTCTCTGTGTCTTCCTGGTCAGCTTCATCAGAAGGATTTATTGTATAAGCCTGTCCTTCATCAGTAGGATTTATTGATATCTCAGTGGGAGTAACTAGTTCACCATATAATTCCTCATCGCTAATAACAATAGGATCATCAAACTCCTTCATAAAATCATAATCATCAAAATCTTCTAAATCATCCGAATCAATAAAATTTGATGCGTCCTTTTTTGGGTGTACACTAATATTGGGAGAATCACCGGAAGGATCCTCCTTCTTTTTCTTATATATATGACTAGCAGCAGTTGTCGCCTTATTCTGCACAGAATTTAGTAGGTCATCAAGATAAGACTCATTGGCTACCAAGTCCTTTTTATCTGCGCAATCTGCACAATATTCTGTTTCATCAGCAATAAGTTTCTTACACAACTTACACTTAGCCATAAGTCACCGCCTGTTTCTTACGTAAACCCGGTATTGTACCATATGACATTAAAATATTATCCGAATACAATATCAGGATTTATATCATTTATAATATGTCGAAGATCCAATATCTCAATCTTTTTATTATTAATAGCCAATATCCCAGAAATAACTCCTTTAACAGTAGTAGTAAGTTTTCTGCCAGGTTTATTGATATTGGCTGTAGTGGTTCTATGTATTCCATCTACATTATCTACGTGAAATCCTATGTTCATATTATTGATGCTTGTTACAATTAGCATTTCAATTTTTTCGTCATCCACATCCTCAAGCTTGAGGCTCGCCACAAGATCAATAATGGGAATAACAAAATCTCTTGGCATAACCACACCTTCAATATTCGGATGAGAATTAGGTATCTTCCTCGGTTTTTTATCATATGGCAGTATTTCTCTGATATCATTAATATCAATTCCATATGAAAATCCCCCTGCTCGAAATTCCAAAATTTCAATTTCTCTTTCTTCCTCAGCAAGCATTAATTCTTTATCCATCATTTCCCTCCGCTAATGTAAGATAATCCACTACAATATATATCGCCATTTTCTGCTTATATTATAGTATATATAGGTAAAAAAGACAAACAAAAAACAATTATAATATTTATGGTTACAAAATTCTTTTAATATGTTATACTGTCCACGATAGGTATATCGGTTCAGCAAAGCTGAACCTTTAGAATAATTATAATGGAGGAATTCACTATGAGAGCTACAATTGATCGTGATGGATGCATCGGGTGCGAACTTTGTTCAGAAACCTGTCCGGAAGTATTTCGTATGGATGACGAGGGACTCGCAGAAGTATATACAGATCCCATCCCTGCAGACGCAGAAGAATCTGCTCAGGAAGCAGCAGACAATTGTCCTACAGGTGTAATTACAGTAGAATAATACATAATAATTAGAACTTAATGAACACCCGAATATAAATTATATATGGGTAACCGGCTAAAGCCGGTATAAAGAATGTGCTGCATACCGATTAGACATGCAGCACATTCTTTATTTATTTCGTTTTAATAAGACAAAATTTATTTAGTTTCAAGGATGTATTGATTAAGGATGCTTTCAAGCATTTCCTGTCTGCCTGACCTGTTCTGGGTAACATTGTTCTTTAATGCAAATGCCTCTAATTCCTTAAAACCAACCTTACCATCAATGATATCCTTACCTATACCCTCACTATAGCTTGCATAGCGTTCAGCCTTAAAGTTCTCAAATACCTTATCTTCTAGAAGCTTTGCAGCTATCTTTAAGCCTTTTGCGAATGTGTCCATACCTGCGATATAAGCATAGAATAAATCATCGTCTTCAAATGAAGGGCGACGTACCTTGGAGTCGAAGTTTAATCCACCTTTTCCAAGTCCACCGTTAAGGAGGATTTCATACATTGCTAGGGTAGTATCATAAACATTTGTAGGGAATTGGTCTGTATCCCATCCAAGATTAGGATCCCCGGTGTTAGCATCAACGCTACCAAGAACTCCATTGATTCTGCTCATATTAAGCTCATGCTGGAAAGTATGCATAGCTAGTGTAGCATGGTTTGCCTCAATATTCATCTTAAAATGATCTTGTAAATTATATTTTCTTAAAAAGGACAGTACAGTTTGAGTATCAAAATCATATTGGTGCTTTGTAGGCTCCTTGGGCTTAGGCTCTATTAAAAACTGACCGGTAAATCCAATTTCCTTAGCATAATCAACTGCCATCTGAAGTAATCTTGCATAATTATCAAATTCAAGAGCAGTATCGGTGTTGAGCAGTGTCTCATAACCTTCACGGCCACCCCAGAATACATAGTTCTCACCACCCAATTCCTTAGTGATTTCCATAGCCTTCTTTATCTGTGCTGCCACATAAGCAAATACTGTTGCATTGCAGGAGGTTCCCGCACCATGAACAAACTTGTCGTCACCAAATGCATTGGTTGTCCCCCAGAGGCACTTGATACCGGTACGCTTCATCTCTTCTTTTATTACTCCTACAATTTCATCTAGCCTTCTATTAGTCTCTTCAAGATTATCGGGAACTCTTGGAGCAATATCTGCATCATGAAAACAGAAGTACTCTATCTGTAATTTCTCCATAAATTCAAATGCAGCATGAACTCTATCCTTCGCCTTCTTCATAACATCATCTGTACTATCCCAATCACGAGCCATGGTAGTACCACCAAAAGGATCAACACCCATATAGGTGAATGTATGCCAGTAGGACATAGCAAACTTCAGATGCTCTCTCATGGTTTTTCCCATAACTATTTCATCGGGATTATAATACCTAAAT
This sequence comes from Anaerolineaceae bacterium, assembly GCA_004294845.1. Taxonomy (GTDB): domain Bacteria; phylum Bacillota; class Clostridia; order Lachnospirales; family Lachnospiraceae; genus Mobilitalea. The sequence continues at coordinate 11,682 of SHOH01000001.1, read as the reverse complement.
GAAAGATTGTTTTTACTTTGTGGGCCTTCATAATTAATTTTGTCAACTTTAAAATATGCCATGATTTATTCCTCCTTATATTATTAATTCATATCCAATAGTGTATTTTTGGAATAAAAATCTACCTGTCTATATTATAATACCTCAGATAATATTTGACAATAGTAATTTGTAAATTTATTAAACTAATTATAAAATATAGTTTCTTCTTTTATATTA
>SHOH01000001.1:0-11453 GCA_004294845.1 Anaerolineaceae bacterium | reverse complement strand
GTGTTTTTATAAATAAATAAACGGCAGAAAAGCTAAATTTAGATTCTTTTCTGCCGTTATATTCAAATTTAATATTACTTTGATTTAGATTTAGAATATACATCAAATCCTACTGCTGCCAGAAGAACAAATCCTTTGATTGTCTGTTGCCAGTCAATACTGATTCCCATGATAGACATACCGTTATTTAGAACACCCATGAGCAAGCCACCTACCATAGCTCCTACTACTGTACCAACACCTCCTGATGTCGAGGCACCACCGATAAAGCAAGCAGCAATGGCATCCATTTCGAAGTTAACACCTGCTTTTGGTGTTGCAGAATTTAATCTGCCTGTAAATATAACGCCGGCAAGAGCAGCTAATACTCCCATATTAGTATATACCCAGAACATTACCTTCTTTGTATTAACACCTGATAATTGTGCGGCCTTGGCATTGCCACCAAATGCATAAATATGTCTTCCTGGTATTGTCTTCATAGTTATAAAGGAATAAACTAAGACCAATGCTATTACAATGACTAAAACCATTGGAATACCTTTATAAGATGCTAAAGTAAATGAAAATGCATTAATTACTATCAGAATTCCGACTACTTTTGGAATAAAAAACATTAATGGACTTATTTCAAAGCCATATTTTCTCTTGTTTTTTCTGATACTTAATTCTCTAAACACATATAATATTGATGCTACAATTCCTAATAAGAGGGCAAGAAGATTTAGTCCGCCCACACTAGCTATATCCGGTATAAAGCCTGAAGCTAAGAAGGTATATCCCGCAGGTAATGGTGCAAGGCTGGTTCCCTTTAGTACAACATATGTCAATCCCCTAAATATTAACATGCTTCCCAGTGTAGCTATAAATGCCGGGACTCCAACATATGCTATCCAAAATCCTTGCCAAAATCCAATTACCAGACCGATTAATAAGGAAACAATAATAGTAGGAAGTACCGGAACTTGCATTTTCAGCATCATAGTAGCTGAGATTGCACCAACGAAACCGGCCACAGAACCGACTGATAAGTCAACATTACCACCGGTCAAAATACAAAGCAGCATACCAATTGCCATTATTAATATGTAAGCATTCTGTGAAATTAGATTAGCAACATTCAGTGGCAAAAGTAACACACCACCTGTCAAAATCTGAAAGAATACAATTACGACTACCAATGCAATAACCATTATATATTGGCGTAAATTCCCCCTCAGCAAATTACCTACCTTATTCATGATACACCTCCTGATTACTCTGCATTATACAATTCATTATACTTACTTGCGAAGCATCCTCTGCATCCAGCTCCCCAACAATTCTGCCTTCATTCATGACATAAACCCTGTCACACATACCTATTATTTCAGGTAATTCAGATGATATAAGTATGATGGTTTTTCCATTGGCTGTCAATTCATTAATTATCGTATAAATTTCATATTTGGCACCAACATCAATACCACGTGTCGGTTCATCTAGAATTAACACATCAGGATCTGAGAAAATCCATTTGCTGAATACAACCTTCTGCTGATTTCCTCCGGATAAATTACCGGTTTTTTGAAAGATGCTTGAAGATTTGATTCTTAACTTCTCTCTAAAGTCCTCTACAACTTTAATTTCTTTGTTTTCATCGATAACAATACCTTTGCTGACTTTATCTAATGCAGTTAAGCTAATATTACTCTTAATGTTATCTATCAAAATCAAACCGGCATTTTTTCTATCTTCGGTTGCGTAGGCAATGCCGTGTTTAATAGCGTCACTCACATTCTTAATTTGGATTTCTTTTCCGTCTTTAATAATTGTTCCTTCAATTTTCTTACCAAAAGATCTTCCAAATATACTCATAACAAATTCTGTACGACCAGCTCCCATAAGTCCTGCAATACCAACAACCTCACCTCTCCTTGTGTTGATATTGATATTCTTCAGGACAAGTTTTGTATCATCTTTCGAATCGTAGGCACTCCAATTCTTTACCTCAAAACACACTTCTCCGATTTGATGTGATCTTTTAGGAAATCGGTCAACAAGCTCCCTGCCAACCATATCTATAATGATTCTACTCTCTGTAATCTCATCAACACCTTTTACAAGTGTTTCGATTGTTTTCCCGTCACGAAGAACCGTAATCTCATCAGCGACTTTCGTAACTTCATGCAACTTATGTGAAATAATAATGCATGTAATACCTTGTTCCTTTAATTCAAGTAGTAAATCTAGTAAATGTTTGGAATCATCATCATTCAAAGCTGCCGTAGGTTCATCAAGTATTAGTATCTTGACATCCTTCGCAAGTGCTTTAGTTATCTCAACAAGCTGTTGCTTACCCATTCCGATATCTTTTATTTTTGTTTCTATAGGCTCATTTAAACCTACTTTTTTCATCATCTCCAGCGTTCTTGTATGTGTTTTATTCCAATTGATTACCGATCCGAAATCCGTTTGCTCATTGCAAAGAAACACATTTTCTGCAATTGAGAGTTGTGGAATAAGAGCCAATTCTTGATGGATAATGGCTATACCCATCGCTTCACTATCTTTGATGTTCTTAAATGCACAAACCTGACCGTCAATAACAATCTCTCCTTCATATGTACCAAAAGGATGGACGCCGCTCAAGATATTCATTAATGTGGATTTTCCTGCCCCGTTTTCACCTACAAGAGCATGGATATGTTTAGGCTTCACCTTAAAGTTTACGTTATCCAGAGCTTTGACACCAGGAAACGATTTTGATATATTTCTCATTTCCAATGCATATTGTTCCATATTTTCACTCCTTTAGCATCAGGTTATCGATGATTATACTAAAATGTCGGTTAGCTCTTTTCTACTAACCGACACTTCAGCAGTTAAAGTCTTACTAAAATTATTTTATGTCATCCTCTGTTAAATAGCCAGAGTCAATTACTAATTTTTGATAATTTTCTTTTGTAACGATAAATGGCTCGAGCAGGTAAGATGGTACAATCTTAACATTGTTATCATATGTCTCGGTATCGTTAATTTCAGGTTCTTTACCTGTCAGAACAGCATCAACCATCTTTGCTGCAACCGCTGCAAGTTCACGTGTATCTTTCAAAATAGTTGAGTACTGGTCACCGGATATAATAAGCTTGATTGAAGATGCCTCTGCATCCTGACCTGTTACTACAGGTAAATCATCGCCTGTTAAGCCAAATGCTGTTAAGGAAGATAAAACACCTCTGGATATACCATCATATGGAGATAATACACCAGCAAGCTTTTTACCATCTGTGTAGTTAGCAGCCAGAATGGCATCCATACGAGACTGGGCAACTGCGCCATCCCATCTTAATGTACCGACTACTTCTTGTGTCATTTGACCAGAAGGAACAACCATGGTACCATCGTCAATCAAAGGCTGCAGAACATCCATAGCTCCCTGGAAGAAATAGAAGGAATTTGTATCATCAGGTGAACCTGCGAATATCTCAATATTATAAGGTGCATCACCTTTCAACTTCTTGATACCTTCAACAAGTGATTCAGCTTGCTGCTGTCCAACTCGTCTGTTATCGAATGTAGCATAATATGAAACTGCATCTGTATTAACTAATAGACGGTCATAGGATATAACCTTGACACCGCCCTCTGCTGCTGCATCCAGAGTATCAGATAGTGTAGAACCGTCAATAGCTGCAATAACCAGAACCTTTGCGCCCTTTGTAATCATATTTTCAATTTGAGATTTTTGTGTTGGAATATCGTCTTCTGCATATTGCAGGTCAACTGTATATCCATTGTCTTCAAGAATTTCTTTCATTGATGCGCCATCCTTAATCCAACGCTCACTGGATTGAGTTGGCATTGAAATACCTATGTATTGACCATCTCCTGCTTTGTCTTTTGATGTATCCTTTGAGTCTTTTGCACCGCAAGCCGTGAAAAGAGTAACGGTCATTGCAAGAAGCACTAATAATGTTAGAACTTTACTCAATGCATTTTTTTTCATAATATCCTCCCTGTTTCTATTTATAATAGTTACTGATTTATGTTGAACTGTAATTTCTTTACAGCTAACATTCAAAACCTTAAGTTTGTTTCTTTTTGGTTTCGTTTATGTTCGTTTTATTTTCGTTTGTGATTGTATGATTGAATAATATCACCCCTATTTATAATTGTCAACAATATTTTTCTTAATTCTTTGATTTTGTTATACATTATTACAAGCGTATATTGATTTATTAAAGTGTATAGCTATTCAAAGCTTTAATTAAGCTTGTCTTTTTCATCATATGTGTGTATTATATACTAAGAAATCATTGTTTTTTATTGCTTAATATTAAAAACATACTAATAAGAGATAGGATAAGATATGTTTGCAATCGAAAGAATACGAATTATCAAAAACATTTTAATAAAAGACCATAAAGTATCAGTTGCTAAATTAAGTGAAATGCTAGATGTTACTGAAGTTACTATCCGCCGAGACCTTGAAAAACTTGAGAAAGAGAATTTTCTCAAGCGCACTCACGGTGGTGCTGTTCTTCAAAATTATGATGAGGATACATTATGGGACATAAACGAAGATACGAAGGATATCCAGTTGTATCAGGAAATAGCCGATACAGCTGTCTATCTGGTTACCGACGGTGATGCCATAATGCTTACAAGCGGATATGTTAACACTTATATTGCAAAAGCTTTAACCTCACGGACCAACCTAACTGTTGTCACAAACGATTTACTTATTGCATCTGCATTTGCACACTCCACATCTAATACCATGATATTACTTGGTGGTGACTTGGATGAAAGTGCTGTTTATGGACAAATGACAATTGATAATTTAAATAACTTTTCTTTCAATCATGTTTTTATAGAAATAGACGGACTCAGCGAGACCGTCGGTATGACAGTATCAAGCACTAAGAAGGCCACTTTAATTCAACAGGCTGTAAAACTAGCAGATTCGGTCACTGTGGTTTGTCCTTCCAAATCCTTTGGTAACAAATCACTTTACCGTGTCGGAAACCTGAATATCGCTCATCGTATACTTACTGATTCTGAACTTGAAGATAAGTATAAAAACTATATGTTTAGTCATAACATTCCATTATTTACTTCTATTGATGTTTATGAAAATTAGCCATTTTCAGGAGGTTCATTTTGAGCAGTCCATTGCTTGAACTTAAGAATATCAACTTAGCTGTATCTAGCTTTAAGATTCATGATATTAACATTTCCCTGTATCCCGGTGAAGTGCATATTGTTATGGGCGAAAATGGCTCTGGAAAAAGTAAGTTGTTGGAGTTAATAAGCGGTATGATTCTGCCGGATTCCGGTGACATCTATTTTGAAGGAGAATTGATCAAACCTAATAAGCCTTCCCTATACTCCTCCAATGATCTCATTTTCATACAACAATATTCTGTACTTTTGGAAGACTTAAGTGTTGCAGAGAACCTTTATTTTCATCAACTACCATATAAGAATAAATTTTTACATACTATAGATTTTGTTAAATTAAACAAACAGTTTCTAGATTTAATAAATGAATTAAATCTGCCTATCAAAGCCAATGACACGGTAAGAACACTCGGTTTGGCGCAGAGACAAATGATTGAATTCACTAAGGCTTATATTTCCGATGCAAAGGTTGTTATTTTGGATGAACCTTCCGATGTACTCACAGCGAGTGAGCGGGAGATTCTATATAAGATAATCAATCACATTAAGGAAAGAGGTGCAGGTATCTTTTATACTACGCACCGTATTGAGGATGCCATGACCATCGGCGACCGAATATCTATTATTAAAGATGGCACTTTGACAGGAACTAAGGTTATTAAGGAGACTACCGAACAAGAGATTATTCATTTGCTTACTGGTACTCATTTAAAGGAACGCTATCCTAAAATGATTATTAAAAAAGGCAAACCCCTTCTCACAGTCTCCAATTTGAGCTACGAAGATAAACTGACAAACATCAATTTTAAACTTAGAGAAGGCGAAATATTGGGTATAACCGGACTTGCAGGTTCAGGTAGGACATTACTAGCCAACTGCTTGTTTGGTGTGACAAATTATAGCGGCCAGATTTATATTTACGATAAACCGGTAAATATAAGTAGTCCTCGTAAGGCAATTAACTACGGTATAGCACTAATGCCTGAAAACCATATAGAAGATTCTATATTTAGAGAGTTGAGTGCCGACGAAAATGTTGCCTTTCCTTCTCTTCATCGATTTTCAAGAAACGATGTTATTAATTATGATTATTTGAAGCAGACTGTCTTAGATTACATTGCCAAAATAAATATTCCGGTTCTTAATAAAAAAAGTATACTTGAATACAGTGGCGGTAGCCTTCAGAAAGCTATTTTTGCAAAATGGATGATGAGTCGTGCAAAGATTTTTATTTTAGACGAACCTACACGAGGCATTGATATAGCCAGTAAAATTGATATCTATAACTTTATTAGTGATATGGCCAAGAAAAAAGCAGGTATTATTTATATCTCGTCCGATATCGACGAGATTATGGGCATCTGTGATCGAGTAGCTGTCATATCTGCTAATACTTTAGTATGCGATCTTCCGACGCATCTTACCACAGCTGAAGAAGTCACCGGACTTCAAGTTCGTAATATATCAAACACCGGATATACCAACCCTATATAAGGAATATATGAGTTTGGCTCTTGTAAATTATCATTCCAAGAGCCTTCTTACATTCAAAAGTCCCCATCCTTGCTTCTCCCATTTCTGTCCCAGATCTACTGCACTGTCTCTAAGCTTAAGCTTTACCTCCCTGTTATTCAATCCAGGATAGGCAGATAAAAGTAGGGCAATCGCTCCTGTTACCACAGGAGTAGCCATAGAAGTTCCGCTTTTTATTGTATACATCATTGGATAATCTGCAGCTTGAAATATTCTAGTGTTTGCTCTTCCCTTCCCAGTATTATGATTGATATTACAAGATATGATGTTGGAGCCCGGAGCAACTATATCAGGTTTTTTTATACAATAAGGGGTAGGACCTCTTCCCGAATAGTCCTTTGATTTTGAGCCAAATACTTCTACTGAAACATTATCATCTGATGAGCCTACGGTAATAACCTTGCGACTAATCCCGGGTGTGGATATCGACATAGGTCCAGGCCCGTTATTTCCTGCTGCCACAACAACTATTACCCCACTGTCCCAGACGGCATTCACTCCTTGAACAAGCAGAGAATTTTCATCCAGGGTATCCTTGGCTGAGGTTCCTACGCTGATATTTACTACTCGAATATTATATTTTTTGCGATTGTCAATTATCCATTGAAGTCCTGCAAGAACATCCGAGATATTTCCATCTCCCCTATGATCCAGAACCTTAATAATTATGAAATTGCAGGCGGGTGCTACTCCTATATATTTTCCTTTAGAGGAATAACCGTTGCCGCCTATAATCCCAGCAACATGTGTGCCATGACCGTTGTCATCATAGGGTTCTTTTTTCCCATTGATATAATCATTAAATGCTACCACACGGTTACCGCCCTCTGCAAAATCCTTATGAAGGCAGATTCCAGTATCAACTATTGCAACACCTACTCCGCGACCGAAATATCCATTACTATGAGCCCATCTGCTTTCTATAATATCATTCACTCTATTCATTTGAGCTGTAATATGGGCATCCATTTCTATGTCAATCAGTCCGTCCAATTCCTTAATCTGATCCAGTTTATCACTATCTATCTCAATTACATAAGCATCTATCATGGGTAATCTATACTTTATGTATCCCAGTTTTTCCAAAGTAGTTCGTCTGTCTTCATAATCCTTACAATGAACAATTACCTGAACTTTATTATTCTTTTCCATACTTACTCCAACCGTTTTCTATAATCTTATTCCAACTGCTTACCTAATATTTACAATTTTATCATTATTTATTATAAAAAGAGGAAATCTGTCAAGCTATCAATCATATGATACATTGTAATTAATATTAGGAGGAACTACTATGAGTGATTTAGCAGCAACCCATTGTGACCGTGGTATTGGTAGAGATAATGATTGTGGATGGTTGATTTTCCTTATCCTCATCTTATGCTGCTGTGGTGGAAACAATAATGGATTTTTAGGTGGAAGAGACTGTGACCGTGGTATCGGCGGAGGTAATGATGGTTGTGGATTTATTTTCCTTATCCTCATCTTATGCTGCTGCTGTGGCGGCGGAGGCGGCTTCGGCTTCTAAGATCAAAATGTTAACCAAAAAAGCTGCGTTGTACGCAGCTTTTTTCTTATTATTGACGTCTTCTATTTCTTTTTAGCCGTTCCACACAGTCTCTGTCTATCTCATAAATCGTATTCTCTTCTATAATAAGATCCTCATCTCTTTTCTTTTCAAAGGGCTCTTTTTGATTTGGACGGCTTGTATCTCTAAAGCTACCATCCCCTTTCGTGAATTTATTTTCATGATTTGGTTGATTAAATTGATTATCCATTTAGGCCTCAAAGAATTATTGTCAGTTTTAGTATATGATAAAATTTAGCAAATGTCATTGAAAGTGGTTTTGTTTTCCTATATACTATGAATACAAATAAATACAAAGTATAGTTTATTATAATACTAAATTATTGCGTGAAGGACCTTAAATCCTGCGAAGGAAAATCCTTCTGTGAATAGGAGTGGATGAAAAATGTCAGGATCAATATACGGTAAGAATTTTACAATCTCTACCTGGGGTGAGTCCCACGGCGAGGGTTACGGAGTCGTTATAGACGGTTGCCCGGCAGGTCTTTTATTGGGTGAAAGCCAAATCCAAGAATATCTAAAAAGAAGAAAGCCCGGTCAGACCAAATATTCCACCACAAGAAAGGAAGAAGATAAGGTCAGAATCCTATCAGGAGTATTTGAGGGAAGGACTACCGGAACGCCCATATCTTTAATTGTATTTAATGAGAACCAACGTTCATCAGATTATTCTGATATTGCTTCATATTATAGACCCGGACATGCAGATTATACCTATGATATGAAATACGGCTTCAGGGATTACCGCGGGGGAGGACGTTCTTCAGGGAGAGAAACCATAAGCCGCGTAGCCGCAGGAGCAATTGCATCTTCTATCCTTAAGGAGCTTGGTATCTCTGTATATGCTTATACTAAATCAATAGGCCCTATAACTATAGACTATCAGAATTGCCGTAAGGAGTATTCCTTAAATAATCCTTTGTCCATGCCGGACCCGGATGCTTCTAAAAAGGCCGAGCAATATATCTTAGAAAAGCATGAGGAACAAGATTCAGTAGGTGGTGTTATAGAATGTATCGTAACTGGAATGCCTCCAGGTATTGGAGAACCGGTATTTGATAAGCTTGACGGGGCACTTTCACGGGCTGTTATGTCCATCGGTGCCGTTAAGGGAGTTGAAATCGGTGACGGTTTTTTAGCAGCCACACATACAGGCTCAGAGAACAATGATCCTTTCGCATACGATAAGGATAAGCAGTTGATTAAGTTAACAAACCATGCCGGAGGAATACTGGGCGGGATAAGCGATGGTTCTGAAATCATCCTAAGAGCAGCCATAAAGCCTACCGCTTCCATAGGAAGACCTCAAAGAACGGCTAATAAGAATAACGAGAATATAGAGATACAGATAATAGGCAGACATGACCCCATAATAGTGCCAAGAGCTGTCGTAGTCGTAGAATCCATGGTGGCTATCACTCTTGTTGATTATCTCTTCCAGGGAATGACCTCCAGAATGGATAAAATTAAAGAATTTTATAGCAAATAATATAAATCAAATAACCAGTCATAGTATCTTATTTATGGCTGGTTATTTGGCATATATCAATTCGATTATACTATTAGGATACACTAATAAATTCTAGCTAAGCGTTTTTTTATTAAAATCATCGATTCGTCAACTTCCTTTTCATACTGTCATGAAATATTTTAATTAATCTGATTAACACTTTCCGCTATATTCTGAGCTTCTTCATGTGATAGGTTGCTTTTAAAGAAATCTATAAGAAATATATAGTCAGCATAACTCCAGGATATAGTAATAAGGTCTCCTTTTTCTACGAGTATTCCTTCGCAGCCATGAATTATGGCTTTTGAAATAATATCTGCATTTTCAGTATCGATATTTACAATCCCCCCACCACTAATCTGTTGGAATATTATTAGACTATCATTGGTGCAACTATACTGAAGAGCCTTTAGAAGATCATTATTTGTTATACTGCTTAGCGCGTAGCATTCTGGTATTAGTGTGGGAGCATATGCATCCTCCCAATTAATTATAATACTATTAGAAGCAGCAGCATTTGAATCCAAACGAATACTTGTATATTCCCCCTGCATATCAATTATAAAGTTAAACATCTTGCTCCTTATAGCATTAACAGAAAGCATCGGAACAGAAAATAAAATAATAACGAATAAAAGTATAGCAGCTGTCTTGTTAAAAGCTTTAAGACTTTTATGAAATGCGATCTTTATTTTACTTGCATTATACAATCTACTAATTTTCTTTTGATATTGCTTTTTTGTAATCTCATCACGATTGAAGAGGCTATCATTTTGTAAGGCATTGTTTTCATCATTCAGCAATTTCCCTTCCATATCCATATAGCTTAAGAGAGCTATTTTTATCCTTATATCTTCCATCTTTTCATATAGAGTATCCTTATCAAAAAACTGCTTATCTACCATAATAAATCCTCACTTTTATTAACTACATTTTCGCTAGTCAATAGGTTTAATGCTCTTTTTCTAGCGCGAACAAGATATTGCCTAAGATTATTAATCGGAATATCCATAAGCACAGATATTTCTTTATTACTGAGCTCAAATATGTATTTATTATAAAGAAGATCTCTATCCCTCTCAGATAATTTACACATAAGCTCTCCCAGATCTTCAGAATCCTCTCTAACAATATAGGCTTCTTCCGCTGTCATTGCTGTATCTTCAATGGATTCCGCCATATCATCTTCTTCTCCCATGAACTGCTTATCAGCTTTAGTGTTAGATTTTCTCACATGGTCAATAGCTATGTTCTTAATAGTAGAGACGATATATGAGGTCTGTTTGTAACAGCTTAGAGAACGTAATGATGGAATTTTATCTATTAATTTGATGAAAGCATCATGAATAATATCATCAGTAACATTTATATCACGAGTTATTTCATATGCTTTCTTCTTCATGATAGGATAATACTGTATGTATAATCCTGATATAAATTCTCTATCACTTTCATTTTCTATTGCTAAAAATAATACTAGCATCCTTATTCTCCTCGTATATACAAAAATATTATATTAGTCATTATTTGACATTACTTCTGTTTGTAATTGTACTATAAGAATTTACATGGTTCAACCATTATTTTCTAAATAGTTTTGCATTCAACCTTTTCTAAATTGTAGGATATAAGTGTTGCAAACAAGTCCATAAGTTC
>SHOH01000177.1:3132-4379 GCA_004294845.1 Anaerolineaceae bacterium | reverse complement strand
CCCTCGCTTATTATAACTATTTTTATTAGCTTTTGCAAGTGTGGTAATTAATATGCTATACTTTATGTTGTAATAGTTATGTTGTAATATAAAGATAATATATATTTAAAAACATGGAGGGGTGTATAATGGAATACAGGGAACTTGGCAAAACGGGCCTAAAGGTCAGCACAATTGGCCTTGGATGTGAGCATCTTGACGGCAAGCCCTATTCACAGATTGAGAATACAATCGGGGCAGCTCTTGAACATAACATAAATATTCTTGATGTGTTCATGCCGGGAAAAGAAATTCGAGAGAACATAGCAAAAGCCTTAGGCGATAAACGTAATAAAGTTATTATTCAAGGACATTTTGGTTCTACCGATCTTAATAGACAATATGACATTAGCCGGGATATGCCTACTGTACAACGCTACTTCGAAGATATCTTGCGTATGTTTGGTGGCTACATTGATTTAGGGATGATGTTTTTTATTGACTCCGAAGAAGATTATAAAAATGTATTTGAGACAGATTTCGCCAAATATGTAGAACACATGAAAAAGCAAGGTTACATAGGCCACATCGGCTTTAGTTCTCATAATCCGGCTACTGCAATTAAAGCGATTAACACAGGATTACCGGAAATGCTAATGTTTAGTATTAATCCTGCCTTTGATATGCTTCCATCTGATGAATATGTTTTTGATCATTTTGATAATGGCTTTGATCCTGAACTTTTTCGAGGAATTGACCCCAAGCGAGCAGAACTATACAAGCTATGTACACAAAAACAAATCGGCATCACTGTTATGAAAAGCTTGGGTGCAGGTAAATTACTTTCACCGGATCATACCCCCTTTGCTAAACCGCTTAATGTCTATCAATGCATACATTATGCACTGACAAGACCTGCCGTGGCTAGCGTATTGTTGGGTTGCCAGACATCCGATGAAATACAAAAGGCAATGCAATATTTTGAAATTGACGATTCCCAGAAGGATTATGCAGAAATCCTTGGATCTATGCGTAATGATTTTAAAGGAAACTGTGTTTATTGCAACCACTGCCAACCTTGTCCTACAGAGATCGACATAGCAACAGTTAACAAGTATCTTGACATTGCTAGGCTAGATACCGCTAATATACCGCCATCCATTCGCTCTCATTATCTGAGTTTATCCCACAATGGAAGTGATTGTATCGAATGTGGTAACTGTGAAGATCGCTGCCCCTTTGATGTACCGATTATTAAGAATATGGCA
>SHOH01000177.1:0-3032 GCA_004294845.1 Anaerolineaceae bacterium | reverse complement strand
CCTTTATCCTATATCTGCTTCATCGTAAAGAACAAGGGATTCCCTTATCCTTCCTTCTGTCTCAAAAATAATAATTTCATTTTTTCCTTGCTTTAGGAGTGGTGCTGGTATATAGAGGCGTTTTTGTGGTCCTATATCCCAGTAACGTCCCAGATTAAAGCCATTAATAAAGGCGCAGCCCTTACCCCAACCTTCCATTCCCAAGAAGGTATCAGCTGCTTCATCCACTTCAAGCTCAAAGCGATAGAAGCTAGGCTTTCCCTTACTCCATCCCTTACTATAATCCAGCTTCTCGAGATTATCTAAGGGAAGGCAGTAATGCGTCCAGTTCATATGCATATGTCCGTTTAGCTGCACACAGTGGTCAATTCCCTTTCTTTGCTTTTCAAGTAGCGGTCCAAAGTTTACCCGTCCCATATTCTCCATCAGAATGGAGATATGACTGTCTTCTTTAAGTTTATGCTCTATTTGATGTTCCTCAAGCAGTTCTCTGTCGTAAAGAGTAATGATCGGCTCCCCATCGACAAAGATATTCGCACGGTCATTAGCCCCCCATAGTCGTAGCTTTTCAAGATTTTGTTCTTTTTTAAGTGCAGAGTGATATAATATATAACCATAATTTTGACCCAACTTCTCCATGGATAGCGGATGAATGTCATCCACCGGTACGGATAAGTCCTCCAAGGCCTCGAACAATCCTACCCTATCTCTTATCAGGATTTCCCCATAAGCTTTTTTAGTAATCGAAGCGGTAATCGGAAGCTTGGGCAGTTCCACAAACTTACCAATGATTTCTTGAAATGCAAGGTATTTCGGTGTAATGTCCCCCCATTCTGTCAATACGGCATCGTAATCATAGGAGGTAACATCCGCCGCCAGCTGATCGTAATAATTTGAACCATTCATAAAGCCAAAATTTGTACCACCGATAAACATATAGATATTAATATTCCCGTACTTTAAGCCATCCTCTAGATTACTGCAATTTTTTGCAAGGTCAGAGGTTAAATGTTTATCCAAACCCCAGTGATCAAACCAGCCTACCCAGAATTCCATGCACATTAGGGGGCCGCCCTCCGTATGTTCTTTCAGGATTTCAAACTGTTCCTTCATTTTGGAGCCAAAGTTACCTGTCGGAAGAACCCCGGGAAGTTTTCCACATTCAATGGCATCACCCCATGGACCATCGGAGGTCACAAGAGGAACGACACAACCCTTATCAAGCATCATCTGTTTTAAGCTTTCCATGTATGCTGTGTCATCTCCGTAATAGCCGTATTCATTTTCCACCTGCATCATAATGATCGGTCCGCCGTAAGGTAATTGGAGCGGAGACAGAATTTCAAAGAGCACCTTATAATAATCCTCTACATGCTTTAAAAAGGGCTCATAGCTGCACCGCAGGCGCATACCCTCTTCCTTAAGCAGCCATGCAGGTAAACCTCCGAACTCCCATTCGGCACAAATATAAGGCGAAGGACGGATAATGACCCAAAGACCAAGCTCACCTGCAAGTTCAACAAATTCTTTGATATTTAACATCCCCTGAAAGCAAAACTCACCTTTATGGGGTTCATGCATATTCCAGGGCACGTAAGTCTCAACTGTATTGCAACCCATAGCTTTTAACTTTTCCAACCGGTCTCTCCAGTACTCAGGAACAATTCTAAAGTAATGCATCCCTCCGGATATAATTTTTACAGCCCTGTCATTATAATAAAACTGATCTCTGATTTCAAACTTATTTACTGTCATCTTCATCCTCCATTAGCTGTTTATATTCTTGTGTAATCGATTTCATAACTACTAGAAGAACATCTGCCTATCTACTTAGTACACCTTAGCACACTTAAGCGGTCAAGGCAGATGATATGCCTATTATAACATTACTTTTAATATGTCACGCATTTAGCGGGTACTGTTGCGAATCACTAGCTCAGGCTTAATCAATGTCATTTTACTATGGTTGTCCGTCTTGTTTTTGATCATCTTATGGAGACTGCCAAATACCTTCTTGCCAAAGTATTCATATCTTGGGCTGACCGTTGTAATTTGCACCGGTGTCATAGTTGCTATACTGACATCGTCAAATCCGGTTATGGCTATATCCATAGGTATATTCAGTCCCGCCTCCATTACTGCCTTTATGGCACCCATAGCAACATAATCATTGATGCCACAGACAACCTCCGGACGGGGGTTTTCCTTCAATAGAATTTTCATTCCCTCATAACCGGCTCTATTACTAAAGACCTCATTACCGGTGAGCCAGCGGACTGACACATCCAGCCCCAACTTTTCAGCAATACTTATTGCCTTTTGCTTTTTAATATAGGACGGAATAAATTCATCTCCTCCACCTATAAGTGTTATTCTCTGGTAACCTCGGTTTTTAAGATAAACCAGCAGCTCTTCCACACCCTTCTCATCATCGGTATAGATGCCGCTACAGTTAAAACGCTCTGTCTTAGCACCGCAGGCTACGAAGGGTATCTGCTTCCTGATTTCATTAATTTCTTTAATATAATCCTCAGGCAGGTTACTGGCATCAATTCGACCGCCCATCATAACAATGCCATCCACATGCTTTTCAATCAATGCTTTCAGGAGGTTGGATTCAACTTCATAATCACCTTTTGAATTTAAAAGAATGGTCATATATCCATAACTCGATGCCCATTTTTCAAATTCATAATATACATTGGCAAAATACATGTTTCCGATGTGGGGCACAATAAAGCCAATCATCTTAGTATATCCGGTTTTTAAGTTCCGGGCAAATGTGTTCGGCCTAAAATTATATTTATCGACCAGACTAAGAATCAGAATTTTGTTTTTCTCTGAGACATATCCCCTACCTGTAATAGCTCTGGATACGGTTGCCGCGGATACTCCGGCCTCCTTAGCTATATCATAGATTGTGATTTTCTTTGGCACCTTCGTCTCATCCAAAATTATTCACCAGCTCCCAAGAGTAGGATCGTGGTTATAGATTCCCCGCCAACCTCGATCACAGTACCCCTTTTATATTC
>SHOH01000176.1:3297-4406 GCA_004294845.1 Anaerolineaceae bacterium | reverse complement strand
GGTGTAAATGCCCGGATTCTACCGTTCTCCATAGATATATGCTCTATAGGCACACTTGTCTTATACATACCAAGCTTTTTATCAAATAAGTCCGATTGTCTAACCTTCACATAAAACTCATCGGCAGCCTTATTATCTCTTAAGGTAGCCAGCATCTTTGCGGGACCCTCTAAGAAATATGGTAAAGGGCTCACATCAAAGGCTTTGACAGTTACCTTGGGATTACCATAGTGACTATATTCTGGATTACCTGCATCATCAAGCACAAGCTCATAGTCGGTTGCTTCAAAAGTAAAATATGTAGGAACAATGCCTTTGCCATACTCACAAGCCTTTGCTATCCCTTTATCAAGCTTGCTATCAAAGTCCTTAAATATTACTTGGAGCTTATCAGTGTCAACCATGACTTCCTTACCTGACACCATAAAACGAACTTGATTTCTAAACTTCTCTCTTATATCAGATACTCTATCCCAGTATGTAAAGTCATCCCAGCCTTCACTAAGAGCGCTTTGTAAAGCATTATAAACATTCATTAAGTAATTATAGATTTCAGTCGGAAGTACCAGCTTTTCTTCTCCCGTAACAGCATTACATATAAATGAAATAAGGCGTTTTAACTCAAAGGTCTCACTCATTCCGCTCCCAAAAAGTCCGGGTAGACCATTCATAGCATCATTCCAACCGGGCTTACCGCCCTCCATCTCCACTCCCATTCCATAAGCATCTAAGGAAGCAAATTTATTTAGGGCTAAAGATATCATCTTACCCATAAGAGAAGTCATTGCATAGGAACCGGAATATGTCTTAAGCCAATTTGTGCCATTCTTTTTAAAATCATCTTGATTAAGCTTCTCTTCATCATGGACTAAGGCTCCATATTGCCTTACTTTATTCTTACTGTTTAGTACATACTTTTCACTTCTTGGCATTACCCTTGCAGGACTATCATAGAATCGATAAGAACAATCATCAAAGAGTAGCTCCTTCTCCTTATCGGGATAAATACTAAGGTAACTTTCCACCAAATCCATATTGTAGTCCCAATGATCGCTCCAATACCCTTCTCCAAAGCCTGCCTCAATATTCTGATCGCAGTATTCAAGAAG
>SHOH01000176.1:0-3197 GCA_004294845.1 Anaerolineaceae bacterium | reverse complement strand
ATCTGAATAAGCTGGAAGAAGGTCTTTATATTAAAATCTCCTATATCCTGCTTAAAGAAGACATCATTTCTTCGGTTCTGACTAACATCACGAAAGTTGCCGTTACCTTGGGAATAATACTCTCCAGCTATGGTAAAGAAATTATAATCTCTTTCAGGATCTCCATGCTTTCTGCTAAAAAGATGCACCACGGACTTATTCGTATCCTTGTTAAAGACATAAGGATAGCCGCCCCGTAAGAAGTTATCCAGATAGCATTGCTCAATATATTGATCAAATACAGGCTGACCTGAATGTGTTCTTATATCAGCAGTCAACTCATCAACCAAGCTATCGGCAAGCCGCTCTTTCCCGGGCAGATAATCCTTCTTACATATTGCTTCAAGCTTATCATTTATCTCCTCGGTAGAAGACACAAATCCTACTAATGTATAGAACTGATATGTCTGCTGAGCTTCTAAAGTGAAAAGCTGCGGTGTAAAACCACAAGGCACCTTATTATAGAAGCACTGTTCTTGGTCTAATAATACTTGCGATGACTTCTCCATAAATCCAATGGGATACACAAGTGAGGTATCATAATCGAATATTATATTAGCATCATAAATTACCGGAAGGATATTCCCATCATGAACACTCATATAGAAGTAGCCACCATCTATCTCAGACACCTCTGAGGAATCATCAGAGGATGAACGCATGGTATAATAAGGCACATTCATATCAATATTCTTAATATCAGACCAGCTCTTTAGGAGGTTAGACATTTCCTTGAATCCACCGTTGGATATACCATAAGGAATAATCTTTGGCATACCATCCAGCAATTCAACTACTCTTGTAGAATCATCAATGTTCTTAATCTCTACATTACGAACAAGGGCTCCTATGCTTTCTGTAGGAAGCACAGAATATTTTACCCTAATACTTATTCCATATTGGTGGTTAAGCTCTTCTATTGCAAAGCTGTTCCTACGAATATAGAGAGTTCTTTTTGAAATCTTATCATGGGAACGAAAAGGTTCAAAAAACTGTCCGTCACATTTTATAAATGTTCTAAATCCTTTTATAGGTGTATTCTCATAGGCTGTATTAGCAGAATTGAATTCCATAATCGCATTGTTCTTATTATGTATACCAAAGCTATTGATGCCCTGCCCACGATTCGTATAATATACCCAGAGAGGAATACCTTTAATACCGGCAAGTCCCGGTAAAAAACTTGAAAATGCCGGAAGCCGGTCAAAATCCTCGATAATATATGCATCATTCTCTATACGATAGCGTCCCATATTATTAAATCCTCACTTTACAAGTATTTCTTACTATCAGAGAAGGAGCCAAGAATATCTTAGTACCGGGTCCACCACTCTCCGTTTCAAGCAGTCTGAAAAGCTCGTTTGTACTGGTGTTACCCAAGTCAGTAATTGGGCTATGGATTGTTGTAAGCGGTGGAGAGAAGAATGAAGACAATGATATGTCATCATATCCCATCACGCTTACCTGGTCCGGTACCTTTATACCCGCCTCATTCAAGGCTCTAATACATCCCCATGCCATCTCATCATTTGCACAGAAAAAAGCGTCAGGTAGAGGAATTCCTTTAAGAATCATAACCCGCATCTCGCCATAGGCCAGCTGTTCTTCAAAGTATCCTTGCAGAATAATCGATTCATCAATCGGTATGCCATATTTGTTAAGTACATCCGTATATCCCCGATATCTAAGCTCGTCATCAACATTTATTCCATGGATATATCCAATTCTACGATGACCCTGCCTAATCAAATACTCTGTCGCTATGGTTCCGCCTTCATAGTGATTTATGATTACACTGGACATATTCTCACCTTGATATTCCCTGTCGATAAATACAATCGGCATATTCCTATCGACAAGTCGTTCAATATATCCATCATGAAGACTCTCATTAAATATTATCGCTCCTTCAACACCGGAGGAAATAACCATACCGTAAATTTCTTCACTGGTATTCTCATTACTTACATAAATATTTAATTGATAACCCTTTAATTTGCATTGCAAATGAACTGCCTGAATAAGCATTCGGTAATAATCCCCCTGAACACTGGACAAGAACAAGCCAATAGTATTCTTCCTATTGGATTTAAGGTATTTTGCATTCATATTAGGAACATACTTCAGCTTGCTAACTGCATCCAATACCTTTTTCTTTGTCTCATCACTTACTACATTTACACCATTTAGCACGTTCGAAACAGTGGAAATAGCGACTCCGGCTTCATCTGCTACATCTTTTATAGTGACCATAGCGTTCTCTCCTAATCTGTACTTTTATTTGCTGTCTATTAATCCATTAATTTCCTTGCTTTGATATACTTTAACATAATCCACTAGCATTTGTACAGGATAAATATTTTCATCCACTCCTCTAAAACCACCCCAACTACCGCCGACAGCGATATTTAGAAGAAGATGCATCCTTTTATCAAAAGGCCATTCATTATAGGTAGGTGTCTTATTATAGTCCTGAGGATCAAAGGTGAAGTACAACTCCCCATCAATAAATGCCATAATCTTATCTGGCAGCCATTCTACCGAATATACATGGAAGTCATCACTTACACCCTCAATAATTTTAGTGGCGGTTTTCTGTGTATTGATACTATGATAATAGGACTTTGTATGAACAGAAGCATGGATCCTATTCTGATCGTAACCAACATGCTCCATAATATCAATCTCACCGGATGCAGGCCAAGCGCCGTATTCCCAATCGGTAGGAAGCATCCATATGGCAGGCCAGGTTCCAAGTCCGGAGGGAAGTTTAGCACTTACTTCAATTTTAGCATAAAGCCAATCTCCCTTACCTCTTGATACCAGCCTAGCCGAGGTATAATTCATACCCTCTTTCTCTTCCTTCCTAGCTTCTATTATGAGATGTCCATCCTTAACGTAAGCATTTGAATCATTAGTATAATACTGTAGCTCTTTATTACCCCAACCATGACCACCTACATCATAATCCCATTTTGTATCATCTGGAAGACCTTCGTAATCGAATTCGTCCGACCAAACCAAATCATAGGTCAAATTCTCATAATCATATTCAAAACCCATAGCTCGTATATCCTCCTCTCGTATTACGTTAATTGTATCTGGATTTACATAAGCATCAGAAACCTTACTGCCTGTACGATATCCACTATTATTTT